>JALUDQ010000230.1 GCA_027043985.1 Desulfurococcales archaeon | reverse complement strand
GCTATAGAGCTTGCTAGTAAGGTTAAGGAGAAATACGATGAGAAATGGATTATTGAGAATGTTAGGCGGGCGTTAAGGGAGGCAATAAAGTACGGTACACTGTATATTAGGGGTTTTGCTGACGTAGACTCTAAGGCGAGACTAGAGGGTGTTAAAGCGCTAATAAGGGCTCGAGAAGAATTTAAGGATCGCCTAGTACTCCAGGTTGTTGCTTTTCCTCAAGATGGTATTGTTAGGGAGCCTGGGGCAGAAGAGTTATTGTATAAGGCCGTTGAACTCGGCTCAGATATTGTTGGGGGAATCCCGTGGATAGAGGATGGGGATGAAGAGGAATGGAAGCATATTGTAACGGCTTTTGAGATAGCTGTAAAATACAATAAGGATATATCAATGCTTGTAGATGATGCTGGAGACCCTACCCTCAAGACTACGGAGAAGCTGGCGAGAGCTACATTGAAGTATAATTGGCATGGGAGAGTTGTAGCTCATCACGCAAGGGCTATGGCGTTATATCCTGACACATATACGAGAAAGCTTGCTCGACTACTGAGAAGAGCTGGTATGAGCGTTATAGTAGACCCTCATACTGGCCCCCTCCATGCGAAGGCTAGGCTACTGTTAGAGGAAAACGTTAACGTAGCTTTGGGACAAGACGATATAGTTGACGCATATTATCCCTACGGGAGAAACAGCATGCTCGAAGTAGCCTTCCTAGCATCCCATATAATGTGGTGGACAACCCCCTCCGACATGATGCTACTCTACGAGATGATAACATGGCGTGCGGCAAAAGCCATGAACATTAAAGACTATTGCGGAGAACTAAAGGAGGGATGTAAAGCCGATCTACTAGTACACAATTATAGGAATCTACGCGAACTACTACTATACCATGAGCCTCCGAGATACATTATATGGAGAGGCAAGATCATAGCCGAAAACAAGTTAGAGACAACGATAAAGTAGCCTCACCTCGTAAAATACAGATGTTTTACAGGGATTTGATATTTTCCTCAAAACTTCAAAATAATTTATTTGCCCAAACCTCTTTCTAATCCTTGGGTAAAAATCCGTGGCAACTACACCATTAGAAAAACTATACAAGTATGTTGAGCCTAGAGAAGCCGTCAAAATACTGATACATAACACGAAACCCACTGTTGCCGTAGAAGTTGATGTACGTGAATCATGTTTCCATACTATAGCTGAGGATGTATATTCTCCTATAGATAGGCCTTGGACTAATATATCACATTTTGACGGCTATGCTGTTAGAAGCATAGACACTCAAAAAGCCTCAAGCACTAACCCCGTAAAGCTGAGAATAATACAAGAAGTTGACCCGAGAAATGCTCACCAATACGCTCTAGGAGAAGGAGAAGCCGTCTATGTTGAAACAGGTTATCCTCTTCCAATCAAGGCAGATTCAATAGTTCCAGTTGAGTCTACTAGGAGAATAGGAGACTACATACTTGTGTACCATCCAGCAAGACCTGGAGACCATGTAATACATATGAGTGGAGATGTAGCTAAAGGAGAATTAATCCTCAAGAAAGGAGCTGTCATCACCCCTGCGATCCAAAACCTTCTAATAAGTCTCGGTATCAAGAGAGTCTTAGTACGTAAGCCTCCTAGAGTATCTATAGTTTCTATTGGCGGTGAATTAACAGACGAGCCGCTAGCTCCAACAACAAGTAAGATACCTGCTTCATCAGCGTACATGGTTGAAAATACGGTTAGATTCTATGGTGGAGAGATCCATGAGAAAACAATAGTAAATGATGATGCCAAAGAAATAGTTGAAATAATAAACAAGGCCTTAGAGGAAGCCGACCTCATTATAACAATTGGAGGAGTATCAATGGGGCCTAAAGATCTCACATGGACTAGTATCCATAACGCCTTTAAATCTGAACATGGTTTTAGGGGAATAAAAGTTCAGCCTGGAAGAGCGACAGGCGGCTTTAACATAAAAGGAAAAATAATAGTTAATCTTCCAGGACTACCACAGTCGACGTTCACAGGTCTAATAACCATAGTGTTACCAGTCTTAAACTATCTGCTGGGAAGAAGAGCTGAGATTAATGCACCATTTATTAATGCTAGAAGCAAGCAACGTTATATTATTAAGGGATATCCGAGCTTCTATAGGCTAAGATTCGCAGTAATAGAAAACGGTGCCGCTAGTCTGATAGTAGAAAAC
>JALUDQ010000229.1 GCA_027043985.1 Desulfurococcales archaeon | reverse complement strand
TTTGTATTGGCGATGTAGTAGTCGTGGTGGTAATTGTTGTGGGTGTTGTAGTGGTTGTAGTGGGTTTTGCTTGGGGTAGAGATATAATTGTTTCTTCTCCTTGTTTAACTATTATTTCTTCTTCGAATACTTCTTCTAAGGTCTGGGTATGATTGGTTTCTTCTTGGTATCTGTATGTGCATTTTATTTTATAGGTGCCGGGTAACGCTTTGTAGGCGTGGTGTTCTCCTGATTTAAGTGATAGTTGTTCTAAGCCATTGGGTTCCCATAGTATATTGCACTGATATACTGTATTGTTTGTTTTACTAGCATCTAGTCTTATTCCTCCTAGCTGTTTCTCGAAGTCACTGCTTGTTGGGGGCTTTATTGTAGTTGCAGTATATGGTTTAAGAGAAATATTGTCCTCTACTACGAGCCTCTTATACCAGCTCTCATCTCCTAGAACAGTATAGTTGAGTTGAAGAGGAGTATTCAAGCGGTATTCTATAGTTGTGTTTCCTGGCTTCAAGTATAGTCTTGCACCGCTCTCATCTAAATCGAATACCTTCTCTTCTATGCTGATTGTTACTGGTGTTTTTGGAGGATATATGTATAGTAGACTCCAGTAAGCTGGCTCAATAATGAAGACTCCGCTGTAGGAGCTTCCTATTGCTATTTTTTCTTCTCCAAGCTCTGCTAGTATTTGGTGGGAGGGAAATATACCGTATAGAGATGTCCTATTATCTGTGGTATCTATAGCTACGAGTACTCCATCACTTCTATATCCATATATTTTCTTTTCATCGAGGCCTATGTAGTCGAGATACCCTAATCCTGTATCTAGTATTTTCTTTACTTCCCCATTCTCCTTGATGAGCATGATGGTTGTATTTCTAAAAGCTACTGCAATAGTATTGCCCGTATAAGATCCCCTTACGCTTACAGCTTCTCCTATTTCTCTTAGACTACAGCTATTAGTATCTAAAACGAATAAATGGAGTTTCCTTTGAGTAGCATTGTATGTTAGCAGGTATGCTTTCTCTCCAAGCCAGGTATTCGCTACTAGAAAGCCTTCTACCTCTTTAGTACATGACAATTTACCGCTATTTGCATCGAGTACGAATAGGTTTGCTGACATGCTAGTATAATTGTGTTTTATGGCTAGTATTGTTTTTGAGCTAGGACTCCAAAAGGCATCATAAATATCCTGGAATACTTCACTCATATTAGACCATAACTCCATACCATTCTTATCTACTAGGATTAAACCATTTCTATGAAGCAGTAATATCTTATCGCTCCTAGAGGGAACTATATCCCATATATAGGATCCTCCTTTATTGACATCAAAGTATAAGGGTATCAAGGGTTCTAAGAAGAGCATAGTCTTATATACAACATCTCCAAGGTTAACGTATAGTTCTCTTGTTTGAGGAGACCCCGTTATTCTCGGATAGGGTTTCTCTATGATTAAGGTATTATTTCCCTCTAAGTCTATTCCAGCTATTTTATCAAAGCCAACTATGATAGCCGTTGTATTTCCTCTAAATAATCCTCTTCTATAGTTGTAGCTAATACCATTATACACTATCTTTTCTTCAACGTCGAATAGCTTTGCTAGATTATATACGTCTACTCCGAGAGACCCTACTACTGCTAGAGAGCTATCATTTATCCACTCAGCATCTCTTATCTCAAAGCCCACGTTGAGTACAACTGTTCTCCCCATACTGGTACGAGCTATCTCTATTTCCGTAAAAGAAGTGAGAGCTATATACTCGTTACTAGGGCTCCACACGATTTTAGAGAAAACTCCGTGGGGCTTGAGCGAAGAGCGCCAGACCCCTAAGAATACTCTCTTCGGATATTCTCTTATCCTCCAGCTCCCCACCTCTATTACGGTTAAATGGGATCTATCCGTAAATATTGCTATTTCACTGCCATTACCGGACCATGCGAGATAGAATGCTCTACCGGGTAGGGATGTTGTGTAAACAAGGCTTTGATTAACAATACTGTATACTAGTAGTTTTTCCTTGGACTCATTGCTCTGGATTATGGCTAGTAGGTCTCCTTTAGGACTTATAGCGGCGTCGACTACATCCTCGGCTTCTATTCTGGAGACTACTTGTAGGCTTAGATTAACGGTTGTGATAACGTCTTTATAACCATATACTACTTTACCCGGAGAATAACTTATACTAGTAGCCCTAGTGTTGCTGTAAGCTCTTCTCCCAACAAGTATTCCCTTCACATAGTCTATTTGATAAAAGGAGTTCCAGCCAACAGGTAATACTAAGAGATCATCGAAGGGAGAGAAACTAGCTTCCTCAGGGTCTATTGGATCCATTCCACCTATTTCCCAAAGCTTTCCGCCCTGGAAGCTATGTGCTCTGAGCCTTGCAGCAGTGCTGGCTCCACCAGGTTCTTCGGCGCAGTAGTAGCTTAATTCTATAAGCTGGTCTCCAATAGGAGATACTATATCGAACCATTTATCCTCTGTTCTATTTTCAGCGATACCTCTCTTTAAGTCTACGTGCAACCATAAGTAGGGTTCCTCATCTCCAAAATATATGTTCATGTAGGCTCCTTTACTAGTATAAGCTGCAGCTATTAAGCGTGTAGGCTTTACTCCTAGATACTTAAAACTATTCTCATTGAAAGAATAGAGTTCCCATAAACCATTATCACTTGGAAGCAATGCTATAATATCATCGTCTTCATAGTACACCGTCTCTTCAAACCATCCAGGAATTCTTCTTACTTCGCCACCATTTCTAGCATTATATATTATTGTGCGAGAATACAGGTCTATACACGGTAATCCTCCGATGAGGGAGAGAACAATATAATTACCTTTATCGCTCCAGCTCAAAGTCAATGAGTTTACTGTAGAGTCTAGTTCTTTTTTCCATAAAATCATTCCTTCTGGAGTAAATACGAGGATCCAGTCTTTTATTTCACCACTTCTAATACTACCTGCAGCGGCTATGAGGTCTCCCTTTGGTGAAATCTCAATATCGTCAACGTAGTCTAGGAGTGGTGGTTTAACTTGTCTTGTAGTATTAGTTGAAGGATCTACTAGTAGGAGGGAATCGTTTTTAAGCATTATCCATAAACGATCCGGTGTACTCCATTGTACTTGGTGGAGTGTATCTATTTCTATGTTTTCGAGGCTCATTAGTATTTCTAGAGAAGAAACATTCAGTATATATGCGTTCTCATACCCTATTAACGCTACATAGTTGTTATCGGGGCTTACAGAGATACTGGATATGTATCCTATTTCTGGATAGGTTTTTGTTGCTACTAGTTCTCCACTCCTATTTATTATATGTAATCTCTTATTTAATGTATTGTAGACTGCTAGGAGTTCTCCACTACTACTCCATGTCGCCTCGCTAAAGAATGGGTCCTCGATGTAGTAGGTCCATTCTAGTGATCCATTAGCAGAGTATGTTGCGATATAGCCTTCTCTTAAGAAAACTGATGTAAAGTTCCCAGTGTAGAGTATAGATGGCTCGCCACTACTTATAATCGTTATGGGCTTTGAGCTCTTATTCTCTATGCTATGATAGGTTATACTATACGCTCTCGAGAAACCTATATTCTCTTCCTCTAATACCACAATACTTGAAGAGTTAACGGGGAAGCTTTTACGAAGTAATGGGATACCGTGTCTATAGAAGCTTGTAGCTGATTCCCCTCCACCTATATAGAGGAAGACTACTTCGGTACCCGTGACCACTACTACTCCCTTATCGGTTTTCGCAATATTCTCTACGCCCCAACTGTATAGCGGGTAAATCTTCTCAATCAACCCCATACTGTTTACCACGTAAAGTGTTGACATTTGATCATAGTAGGAGGTATGGGCAACTACCGCTATTCTTCCATGGCCTAGACCAAGTATTTCCTTAATACTTTCAACTACTGGAGGAGAAACCCATACAAGTCCTTCTTCCCCCATAGAGATTTTTCCTAAATAAGCGCCCCCAGCTGCAATGATATCGTTGCTGTCCCAGAATAATTTTTCAACAGCAAATCCCACGTATATAGTCTTCAATAAAGACCCGGTAATATTAACGATACTTACACCATAGTAGCCTCTAGCAATACCTAGAATACTGCCATTAGCATTCCAGGAGACTCCTCTAGCATCGTTAAGAAACAATACTCTTTCACGTGACTCCAGGCTACTAGTAAAGTCTACTAGTACTAGTTTATGGTTGTCAGCTGTAAATGCTAGCAATGGTTTAATGGGATTCCATTCTACATCATATATGGTGTTAAAAGTCTTATTATATACTATTACCCCATTACCATCGAATACGTATACCCTATAACTACTAGTGTTTCCCCCATACTTTAACACTAATACGAGATACTCCGTCTTGTATAGTTTCATAAAGGCAACTATATCGGTAGGCTTAACGCTAGATCCCCGGGGAACTATACTACTATTAGCCCACAATAAGCTCCAACTACTAGTATTATATGCTTCAAGACCAGTAGATGTGAGCACTACCAGAAAATCCTCCTCATCGTCGAGAACGGCACCATATACTGGGATTCCCCTAAAACTCCACCAAAGCCTCTCTCCACTATTGGTATCGTAGGCTATCAAACCCGTTGAACTAGACACTAAAAGTATTCTCCCCGTACCACTAGTACTAGAAAACCATATGGGGCCCTCCACGACTACTCCATCAAAACCCGGCATTACTGTTTCTACTTGGCTAGAGTCAACAGCTTCCGATACAATAATGGCTGGAGAGAAAATATTCGCCAATAATAGTATGCTCATAAATATTATAACATACTTCCCCACTATTTATCAACCATCAAGGAAGCTGGCACGAGACATTCTATATATAATCTAAGTTTGACTATCCGGCAACAAACCCAGCACGGAGAATAGGTTGTGGACAAGAGAAGCGGATAGTCATATTTCAAACACTTACTATCTCCTACTATTCAAGAGAAAACAATATTATAGTATTATAGTATAAGTACTCTGCAACTAAGTAGCTATCACCTAGACGCTTAGAACGTTTGAGATGACCAGTTATGGTTGTAAGTAATCGCGTAAGATTTCTGGTATGGATAATACTAGTAGGCGGAGGAGTTGTCGGCTCACTATATCTTGACGGGTTACTCGGGTGGAGTTGTACTCGAATACCATGTATTATAGCTGGAATAATATTGCTGAGCATAATCCTACGTGCTGCAGCTGTAACTGGGAGGTATCTAGCAGTCTATGGTAAGAGTAGTAGTGGTAAAGGGTTTGGTGAAGTAGATAGACTCGTAACAGTGGGTCCCTACTCGTGTATGAGGCATCCCATGCACTTCTACCTAAGCCTACTCCCAATAGCAATAGGATTAATCATAGGCTCACCAACCTACACAGCAATCATAGGGCCAGCAGAAACAATCCTCATACTAGTCATGGCTGTAACAATAGATGAACGAGAAAGCATTGAAAGATTTGGAGAACAATACATAGAATACAAGAAGAAGGTAAAAGCCTTCAACCTAAACCCAAAATGCCTAGCCAAAGCACTAGCAAAAAGACCACCAAAACAACAACCGTCTAATAGAATGTAATTGAAGGATAAAACCGTGCATAAACTGTACTTCACTAATTGGGGACCTTGGTTTCTTCTATTGTTTGTTTGTGTTCCATATGGTTTGTCTTATTGATTCCACAAGATTAATATATTGGGAAATTTATCTTTCTAATTAAAGTATCTACACATATACACTTAGTACTGGTTTGGGGAGAGGAAAATCCGTGGTATATGGGTTTAGGCCAGTATACCTTGTCTTATTGTTGCTGTTTTTCTCTATGGCTTCAATGCCGATTGCTGTGGGTATCGATAAACCAGTGTTTAGGGAGGAGTGGAGTGTTAGTGTTGATGGCCTTGTCAATGATTTTACTACTAGCTTGAATGGTGAGCGATTGGTTTTTGGTTCTCAGTGGCCTCCTAAACTATACGTCTTAGATACTGGTAGTGGTAGGGTTTTATGGACTTATGATTTCGGATACGATGATAAGCTTTTAGAAACAGCTGATATGAGCCCGGATGGAAGGTTTATTGCCGCTGTACTATTCTGGCAGGAGGGTGACAAGTTTTATTTTAGAGTTGAATGCGTCTCCGTAGAGGATAAGAAGGTTGTATGGGTCTCGGATACTTTTGATGGTATTGGCTGGAGGATAAGGTATACCCTCGATGGTAGCCGCATAGTGGTATCATCTACCAATAGCTTTATATTGAAGCTTAATCCCTCGAATGGAGAAGAATTGATGCGGGTCACATTGTCTCCAGACGCTATCTATGATTTCGCTTTAAGCGGGAACTACATTTATGTTGGCGGCTTTATAAGTGAGCCTGTTAGCGGTATAGTGTTGAAGCTAAGCTATAATAGTGGGAGATCTATTTGGTCGAATAAAGAACTTGAAGACTCTGCTCTAGCCATAGTTGTTGACTCTAATGGTGATCGAGTCTACGCTGGACTCGGCATAGACTTAGGAAATGAGCGATATGCTGGGAGAATAGTAGCATTGGATACCAGTAGTGGGGAGAAGATATGGTCTTCAACTAGGCTAAACGACTATGTCTGGTCTATAGCGGAACTAGGAGACAAATACATAGCCGCTGCTGTTGAAACCCAGGGAATAGTATTATTAGATAAGAGTAATGGTGAAATAGTATACGAATACGATACCGAGACCCCCGTATACTATGTGGCTTCTACAAGAGAACCCCTTAGACTACTAGCCCTCTACTACGATGACAATAGCGATAAGAGCACTATAGTATCCTATAAGGTGGGCCTTAGAGCAACCTCTACTACTACGAGCCCAACGACAACAGCTATTCCAACTACTAGTGCCCAGCCAACACAAGCTACAATGACCTATGGTGAAGCCGGTTGGAGTGTTAAATGGGTTTCAGAAAACTATTACGGGAAAATGCCGGTATACCTTATACCCAGTAGTGTTGGCGTATCCCCTAATGGCAGGTACATTGCTTTCACGTACATAGGCTACGATCACCATGGACTAATAATACTTGACGCTGAAACAGGTAGGGAATTATACAAGATACGGTTACCCGTAAAGGGTAGGTATTATTGGTGTGAGACGAGCACTTGGACGCCAGACTCCAATATATTATTGGTGCGTGCTACATCCTTCTATGGAGACGAGCTGACAGAAGAAGAATTCTTTACCTTAGCCTTCAGTATACCCGAGGGCAAGGTCTTATGGGTTAATAAGCTATGGTCTGATAACGCGGTTGCCCTAAGCAACGACTACTTCTTCCTATACGATGAGCTTAGTCATAGCTACCTAGTGGTTTCTAGTCGCACTGGTGAGATCGTAGCCAATGTAACCGATACTATATTGGATAGAGTTGGAGAACACTACTATGTAACATTTATGGGTGCCGATCCAGATAATGATAGGATAGCACTAGTATTCTGGCCCGACTACACCTATGGCAGTCTCAACTACTCCCTAGTATACGAGTTCAACCCCTTGAAACCAGATAGTTTAAAGCTACTAGGCAGATTCAATGAAACGATAATAGATGTTGAATACATTGATCATGGCAAGTACCTTATATTATCGTTTAGAATTGAATACGAGAAAAAGTATGCTACACTAGTAATTGATCCAGACACGGGAAGACAACTATACTATTTAGATGATACTCGAACCCTGGGTAACGATTATGATGGAAAACTAATACTTCTAAGAGATACACGGGATATAGAGAATACTAAGATCTACTATGTATACAATGTTGAAACAAGTGAAACATATAAGCTTGAGCCCAAGTGTTTATCCCCAATATATGTAATGGAGAACGGAGACCTAGTATCATATTTCCGTAGCTCTAAGCTAAGTGATAAGAGAATAGTTTACTCTAAGATGGGGTCAGGGCAAACACTAAATGATTACTGTGGAGGAGGACTTCCACACACTATAACCGAGCCATCAGAGACTACGAGCCACGTAGAAGAAACCCAGCCTCAAACCCAGGTATCAGAGGCTACTACAACTG
>JALUDQ010000228.1 GCA_027043985.1 Desulfurococcales archaeon | reverse complement strand
TTAAAGAACACACAACTACTACAACCATTATTTTTAGATGAACTCAACCCATATTCCCCATTAGGGTATTAGTGTAGATACGTTAAATTATTTTTAACAATGTTAAAAATAAGAGTTTCTTATCATTGCTTGAACGTTAACAAAGTCTTCCCCGGGGATCATTAGAATACTAGTGGAACGTAGCCCTTACCTATGTATTCGCCTATTAATTCTCCAACTGGACCTACGTCTATCTTATCCGCTAGTTTATCGAGATAATTGTTTGCTCTCGCTACTCGTTCGCATGCAATAGGCTTCTTACCCAGCTTCTTAAAATCATCTATAGCCTCTAAGAGTTTTTCATCTCCCTCAGCTATCTTCTCCTCAATCGGGCCAAAGAATACCAATTCGACGTCGCTAACCCATTTTTCCTTGAGGGCTGCGGTAGCCCATAGGACTCCTAGTAATGCTTTACTGTATTCTGATGTAGATACGATGACTAGTACTTTAGACAAATTCTATGCACCTAGTATATAGTACTTTAACGCCGTTAATAATATTTTTGTACTATTCCTACAAAACAACTCTTTACTACATCAATGCATAATTTGTATGCAATTCTCATATTATTTTGAATTAATGTTATAAATTATGAAATAAATTTGGAAATAGGTGCTAGAGATGGATACGCGCATACTCGTTATAGGACTAATAATTGGAATCATTATCGGTATAGGTGTAGGCTATGCTGTATTTAGTTCAACGCCGTCTAGAACAGTTACAATAACATCTACAATACCATATACAACCACGATAACAAGGACAACAACTACAACTATGCCTACAACTATTACATCAACTATAACTAAGACTCAGACAATCACACAAACATCTACTACAACACCAAGCGAGTACACTATAAAGCTTGCATATGATCCAAAAATAGGGTTCTATCTAGTGGACTCTAAGGGTATGACACTCTACTTCTTCGCTAAAGACTATGATGGTACAAGTAAGTGTTATGGAGACTGCGCTAAGAAGTGGCCACCATTTTATACAGAGAAAATCATTGTATCGCCAGGGCTCAATCCAGACGATTTTAGTGTTATAACGAGAGAGGACGGCTCAAAGCAGATAGCATATAAGGGATGGCCTCTCTACTACTTCTTTAAAGATGAGAAACCAGGCGATATTAAGGGTGATGGTGTTAAAGGTGTATGGTTTGTCGCTAAACCAGATTATACGGTTATGATAGCGGTAAGAGATGATCTAGGAGCTTATCTAGTAGATGACAAGGGTATGACACTCTATGTCTTTAAGAAAGATGAACTAGGTAAAAGCAACTGTTATGGAGACTGTGCTGAAAAATGGCCGATATTTAGTCCAAACAAGCTGATCATACCTTCAACTCTAAATATAACCGACTTCTACTTCATCAAAAGAGATGATGGAACAGTTCAGTTAACCTACAAGGGATGGCCGCTATACTACTTCTTTATGGATACTAATAGGGGAGATGTGAAGGGGCAGGGGGTAAAGAACGTATGGTATGTGGCTTCGATAACTGGTAACTAAAATACATACAGACAATATTGATTTCAAAAACATTTTTCTTCAATACAATCATTATAATTCTATGGAGACTAATCTTTGAGTTCTAGTGAGAGGCTGTTCAAGATAATGATAACATGGCTTATCGAGGGGAGTAGGGGTGGGAGAACAAGAGCTAGAATCTTATTGTTACTTAAAGATAGCCCGAAGAATCCAAACCAGCTTGCTAGAGAACTCGGCTTGAATTATCGTACAATAATGCATCATCTAAAGGTTTTGGAAGAACATGGTCTTATTAGGCGGCTGGGAAAGGGGTATGGGAGACCATATATATTAACACAAGAAGCATTAAATCATTGGGAAATAATTGAAAAATCCATAAGGGAAATATTAGGTGAAAAACCGTGATATCGTATTGGAGTATTTTGATAGGAATGGCTGTAGCCCAGTTGGTTTTATCGGCAATACTTCTAAAGATAATGGCTCCTCTACTGAGAAAACCTATAGGGCTGAGACTAGTGTTATTATCAATCATACTCATAATCCAAAGCCTATCATCAATAATCATATATACGGTATGGAAGAATGCTGGATACGGCGCAGCAATAGCAAGACCATTACTAATAATACAGTCCTCAGCCCTCATAGGCACCATTATTCTAATAGACATTGTTAGAAGATAGGAACCCCACATATAGGATTTGTTAGAACACTACGCTACATACTTATCTCGGATTTTCTTAATCAAGTGTATTATTTGACGTTCCGGGTAGTGTTTGAGAAGATTATGTTTGAGCAAAGGCTTACTACCTATTAGTGGTATTGTTTTTGGAAACTGTTATATATTATATGTTGTTTCCTTAACGTGGGTGGCTTCTGCTAAATGAAGGTCTCAGGGTTTGAGGATAGAAGTCTGGAAATGTATGGGGATATTATAGGATGGGATAAGGTTGAAGAGGTTAAGAGGTTAGCTGAGCCTTTAAGAGGCTTGGGTTTAACTCATGTGAATTCTACTAGTTTTGGTGGTGGTGTAGCAGAAATATTGTACACTATGGTTCCGTTAATGAATAGTGTTGGGTTGAAGACTGTTTGGGAGGTTATAGAGGCACCCGAAGAGTTCTTCAAGGTAACTAAGCTCATCCATAATGCCCTACAAGGTGCCGAGAAAGAATTGACGGATGAGATGAAGGAGCTCTACTTGAAGGTGAATCGTGAAAATGCGGAGCGCTTAGATCTTGCTGGAGACTTTATAGTAGTTCATGACCCCCAGCCCCTTGGGCTACGAAGGTTTCGAGAAAATAGTAGGGTATGGATTTGGAGATGTCATATAGATTTAAGCAAGCCCTATAAGCCTGTATGGGAGTTTATAGCAGACTTATTGAAGGGATATTATGCCTCAATATATCATCTAAAAGAATACATTCACCCCGAGACCCCTACACCACGTAAATATGTTATGCCTCCATCAATAGATCCCCTCAGCCCTAAGAATAAACCCTTACCCACTGATAAAGTAGAGGAAATCCTTAGGAGATATGATGTGGATCCAGAGAGACCTATAATAGTCCAAGTAGCCCGTTTTGATCCGTGGAAGGATCCTCTAGGAGCTATAGATGTATACCGCTTAGTTAAGGAGAAGATACCGGGTGTACAATTGCTAATGGTTGCAAGCATGGCTTACGATGACCCAGAGGGATGGATCTATTATGAGAAGACTCTGAGACATGCGGGTGAGGACCAGGATATTCATTTCCTTACAAACCTTGTGGGTGTAGGAGCTTTAGAGGTAAATGCTTTTCAGAGGGCTGCGAATGTAGCCTTACAGCTCTCTATACGTGAGGGCTTTGGGTTAGCTGTAGCTGAAGCCTTGTGGAAGAAGACCCCAGTGGTAGCGAGGCCTAGTGGTGGTATAAGGCTCCAAGTAATAGATGGGGTAACGGGATACCTCGTTAAAACCATTAGAGAGGCTGCTGAAAAGACAATATACTTGATCAAGCACCCTGAGGAGAGGAAAAGACTTGGAGAAAACGGTTACCGGCATGTCAAGGAGAACTTTATAGTAACCAAGCACCTAGAAAACTATCTACGGATTCTAAACGAGGTGTATGTGGAGAAGAAAAGAGGTTAGATTAGAGAAGACCCGGTGGCCTTGTCGAATACTGCTACTTTAGTCCAATCTGGTGCAAGATATACTATTTCGCCTATCTCGTATCTTGGCCCCTGCTTAGTCTTAACTTTCAGTAAGGTTTCCTCGCCTTCTGGGTTTATGTCTACGTTTAATATTATCTCTGATCCCTGAGGCTCTGTTACAAGTATCTTCGCCTTAATAGCGTCTGGCTTGGGTTCCTTGTATACTTCTACGAATTCCGGTCTTATTCCTAGGAGAACCCTCATCCCCTCACGTATATTTCTCGGCTGACCTGGAAACGTTCTAGTGAATCCAGGGCACTCTAAGACGTATTTGTCCTCTATTCTCGCTATCCTACACTCTATAATGTTCATTGGAGGTGCTCCAATAAACTTGCCCACGAAGACGTGTTTTGGCTTCAAGTATATTTCATCGGGTGTTCCAACCTGGATTATCCTACCCTTATTCATAACCGCTATACGGTCAGCCATACTCAATGCCTCCGCTTGATCGTGGGTGACGTAGATTGTTGTTATACCGAGTTCTTTCTGCAGTCTCTTCAATTCAGCCCTCATTTCCAGTCTTAATAATGCATCGAGATTTGATAGGGGCTCGTCCATTAACCATACTTTTGGTGTTCTTATAAGCGTTCTAGCTAAGGCTACACGCTGTTGTTGACCACCACTCAGTTGCCCGGGTTTACGGTCTAATAGATCTTCTATTTTCAGTAGTCGTGCAACTTCTAGTACTTTCTTCTTTATTTCTTCTTTTGTTAACCCTAGGCTTTTCCTCTTAATCATTAATGGGAAGGCTATGTTGTCGAAGACCTTCATGTGTGGGTAGAGAGCATAGTTTTGGAAAACCATTGCTACATCACGGTCTCTTGGCTCAAGGTCTGTTACGTCTTTACCGTCTATTAGTACTCTTCCCTCGTCTGGGAATTCTAGGCCAGCTATTATTCTGAGGGTAGTTGTCTTACCGCATCCGCTTGGGCCTAATAGTACCATGAACTCTCCATCACGTACATCAAGACTAACGTGGTCTACTGCTACTACTTTTCCAAATCTTTTTACAATGTTTTCTAATACTACTCGTGCCATGGGTTATCACCCTTTAAGAGTCCATCCAACCATTCCTCTAACATAGTATTTCTGGAGGAGAGCGTAGAGTAGGAGGGGGACGGACATAGCCATTATTGAACCAGCTGATAGGAGACCCCAGTCTATATGGTATTGTCCCTTCATGCTTGCTACTTGGAGAGTTACGACATAGTTGTCTGGGTTTACTAGGAACATTAGTGCGTAGAAGAAGTCACTCCAAACCCATGTGAATTGTATTGCTGCCACGCTAGCGATAGCCGGCATGCTCATAGGTAATACTATTTTGAAGAATATCTGAGCATCTCCAGCACCATCTACTCTCGCAGCCTCTTCTATTTCTCTTGGTAGAGCGTCGAAGAAGTTCTTTAAGAAGAAGGTCATCCATGCCAGCCCCCAAGCTGTATGGACTAGTATTAGGCCCTGTAGTTTATCGTAGAGCCCCATAGAGTTCAACATGAAGAATAACGGTATAACGGACATTTGCTGCGGCATTGCCATTATCACTAGGAGTACTATGAATAATAGTGTCTTCAAGGGGAAGCTAAACCTTGAGAACACGTATGCTGCTAGTGCAGCAATGAATAGTGGAGCTATTGTAGCTGGTATGGTTACTATGAAGGAGTTCCTATAGCCTATTGCAACCGAGTACATTGGGTTAGACCAAGCGTCTATGAAGTTCTTTAACGTATAGTTTCCTATGAGGCTCCACCATCCATGGACTACTACTTCGCTGAAGGGCTTGACCGAGGTCATGGCAACGCCTATGAACGGTAGAGTCCATATTATCGCTATACTCCATACTACTATGTTTATTATAATATATTTTAATAGAAGTTTACCTCTCCTTCGGGCCACCTTTCAACACCTGCTTTATAAACCATACTCCGGGGATGAGTGTTATCAATGCGAGGATGACGGCTGTTGCAGAAGATCTCCCATAGTCTAGGGCTCTTGCGAAGTAAGTGTACATTACTAGTGCCATTACATTTGAGGCTCCTCCGGGCCCACCTAGTGTTGAAACGTATACTATGTCGAATATCTTTAGATCCCATAGCATCGTCATTACTACTACTACGATAGTTGCATGTTTCAGCAAGGGGAATACTATTTTGAAGAATATCTGTATACCGCTAGCACCATCTATTTTTGCTGCCTCAATATAGCTCTTAGGCATCGACTCGAAGGCTGCCGAGTATACTGTTAAGCTGAACCCAGTCCAAAGCCATACTGAGCCTAAGATGAGGGATATTAAGGCAGTTTCCGGGTAGTTAGTCCACGTATGTGCTAGAGAGTTCAACCCTATTGCTTGGAAAAGTAATGGTACTACTCCAAGAGTGCCATCGAATATGAATCTTATTAATAGTCCTCCAACAACCATTGGTATGACCATGCCGAGGAATATTATTGATTTAACAATAGAGCTTCCCTTTACCTCGTGTAATAGGTATGCTAGTATCATTCCCAAGAACACTACGAGTGGTAGGTGGATAGCAACCCATACTATATTGTGTACTAATGCGCCCCAGGGAGGTGGCTGTGCCTCAACAATATTCTCTGGTATGATTAATGCCTTATCAGGTGAAGTCTCGGTTATAACCCGGTAATAGTTGCCTAACCCTATGCCCTCTGGTGTAACAAAGCTTAAGAACACGGTGCCAGCTATGGGGCCGAGGACGAAGGCTCCTAGAAGCACTAGTTCGGGTAACAGGAACAATATTATGATTTTCTTCTTACTCCTCTTCTTAGCCCTACCCATAGCATCCACCTATACCTACACACTAGACAACATACACTAGTAGTTCTCCAAGCCCACTACTCTGGGCCCCATCTACAAGTTTCTTGATCACGCATTTATCTCTACATGGGAGTCCTTCCGGGGAAGGGGAGACCAGGTATTTTATGGAGTAGGAAAAAAGATGTTTTATTAGACAATTATTATCAGCCTAGCTACTCTGCATTGCTAGCCTTTGCATTGTGGGTGTTGTTGGGTTAGAGTGTCTAGTATTTGGTCTACTTTGTCTGGATCAGCCCATAGTAGTTTTAGCTGGTCCCAGAAGAGCGTCTGCCAGTCTCCTCCAACAGTGTCGTCTAGGTCGGGTACTATGGTCATTCCCCGCTCAGTTATTTTCCTATAGACTGACTGCATTGGCGGCCATAGCTGGTCTACGCTAATACCCTTCCATGTAGGTATCTTGCCTGCTGGACCAGCTACATGGTATCCTTGTCCTACGGTTGCTATGAATTTCACGAAGTCTTTTGCTGCTTCGAGTTTGTCGGTGAACTTTGGTATGAATGCGTAGTCTGCTCCTCCTACTACTCCCTTTGCTCCGGGTAGTGGGAAGAAGTCTAGGTCGTTGGGGTCTGGTACTCTACCAGTAATCCATGTGCCCATGAAGTAGAGGCCGTATTGTTCGTTCCACCATAGGTCGGCTGCCTGGGTCCATTCTATTGGTTCGCTGAAGTATCCTTCCTTGATCAATGGTACTAGGTAGTTGTGGAATATCTCCTTGACTTGAGGATCATTGAACTTTACTTGACATGATATTAGCTTGTACTGTAGTTCTGGTCCTCCAAAGGTTATCAAGAAATGCTCTACTATATCGCTTTCAGGCCATCCAACACCATCGCCAGTAACTATTGGGTTCTTGATGCCGGGTATCTTCTTTATCTCGTCTAATAGTTTTAGGAAGTCGTCCCATGTCTTTGGTTCTTGGAGACCATATTTCTGGAAGAAGGATTTACGGTACCAGAACCCTGGTTTTAGCCACATGGTGAAGGGTGCTCCGTATATCTTGCCTTCATAGGTCACCTTGTCAACTATTCCGCTAATATACTGATCGGGGTTTATCAGATCAGAGATGTCGACAACATAGCCCTTCTTAGCCATTTCTACAATCCACCAAGCCCAAGGCGTAATGATGACGTCTGCAGGGGTTTCACCAGCAGCAAACTGTAGTGGAACCGTCTTTGCTAGATCCTCTGCTCTCCGAGCAATGTATTCTATTTTGACATTGGGGTGAAGCTTAGTATAGTTGTTTATGACTGCGGTAAAGTATTCAGCCGACTTGCCGGACCAGGGACCTATTACTCTTAGAGTAATCTGCTGTGGGGCGGCTGTCGTGGTTGTCGTTGTTGTTTGAGTGACTGTTTGTGTCTGTATAATAGTTGTTGTCTGCGGTGGAGCTGATTTAATCTTCTCTATTTCGGATTTAATAGTGTTTAAGTCGCTCTTAATGCCAGCAATACTAGAGTTCACCATCGCCGCATAGCCTATGGCTACTATAGACAATATTATAG
>JALUDQ010000227.1 GCA_027043985.1 Desulfurococcales archaeon | reverse complement strand
GGTTCAGAACAAAATTATTGTATTAGAGGAATGATTCTACCCCTTCTAAGTGTTTTATCTTTACATTAATCTCTGATGTCACCTTATTTATGATGTTTATAATAGTTTTTACAATATCTTTCAACTTATCTGACGTTAATGCCTCTATATAGAATCTTATTTTTGGTTCAGTACCACTTTTCCTAACAAGTATCCATGATTTGTCCTCGAAGTCTAAGCGTATCCCATCTATCGTTGTTATTTTAATAGGATTCTTATAGTGTTCCATGATTCTCTTAGTGATTAAATCATAAACTTTATCTCGTGAACTCTCATCTACTTTTAAAGAAAACCTAGCTAGGGGATAATCGGGTATATCTTTTAATAGTTCATCTAATTCACTAATTTCTATTATCAGTTTTCCTATGAATGCTGCTTGATATATACCATCTACCCATAGCCCCCATTCTGGGTCTATAAGCTTCCAAGGTTCTGCAGCAAGTAAAGCGTTAGGGTGCTCCTTTAATTTTTCATGGGTTTTACCCAGTTTCCATCTTATTAGTTTTCCACCATACTTCTCGACTACGTCATCTAGTACTCTTCCAGTGTCTATTGATGATATTATTAGGCCCTTATCGTGTTTTTCGAGTTTTAATTTAGCAAAGAGAGCGATTATTCTGTCTTGGCGTATGAATCCTTCTTTTCTTGTTATTACGCTTAGTCTATCTGCATCTCCATCGTGGGCGAGGGCTATTTCGCTGTTCAAATCCTTTAATAGATAGTTTAGATAGTTTAGGACGTCTGGGCGTGGTTCCGGTTCTCTTCCGGGAAAGAATCCATCGGGTTGACAGTTGGATGTGATTACTTTTGCTCCCATTGATCTAAGGATGATTGGTGTAACATTGTATGCGGTTCCATTAGCGCAATCAACTATTACTTTAGGTTCTCTTTTCTTCTTGGTATCTAGTTTTTCTAGTATATCATTAATGTAATCGTTTACCAGTTGTATGTTTTCTATATTGCCTACTTTGTGCCATGGAACATAGTAATTGTTGCTTACATTGTATATGAGTTCCTCTAATTCTAGCTCCATGGGAACAGTATATTCCATACCGTGTTCGTCAAATACTTTGAAGCCGTTATCGGTCGGGGGGTTGTGGCTTGCTGTTACAACGATGCCGGCTCTTGCATGTAGTTTCCTAGTACTATAGGCTACCACTGGTGTGGGTGTTAGACCGAGAAATAATACATTTAATCCACCACTCATAGCTCCCGATGCTACAGATAAAGAGAGTAATGGTGAAGTAGTTCTTGTATCATGACCTACTACTATGTGGCCTTCGTTGCCGACGTATTTTGCTATAGATAAACCTATGTTAAATGCTAGTTCCGGGGTTATTGTTTTCAAATAGGTAGCTCTAATACCAGCCGTCCCAAATAGTCTCCTCAAGCAGTAGCCCTTTTCTTTTGCTTAGCTTTTGAGAAAATATACTTTGCTGGAGCAACCGTTAAAGCAGCGTATTCTGTATAACGTACTCTCAGCACCCTAACGTACACTATCCAATCATAGTTTTCTAAGTCTACTTTTCGATTAATTTTTGAAGCAATATGTTTTATGGCATCTATTGTATGAGCCCATTGCCCATTCTTTCGCCAATAAAGATGTCCCCCTTCCACCGTAACCCTATATGTTTTATCTTCTGGGATCTTTTCTTCAGCTAAACTCCACGCTTCATCGGCAACATCTTCAACATATGGTTCTAGAACTCTATCAACTGGTATAACTCGTAAAATGGGGGTATCTTCGGGTAAAAACTCTGCTATTAAGTCTACAGCTTCGTAGGGGTCATCAACTTTTGCGAGTATTCTTGACTGTGATGTATCTATTATAGTAAACCTACCAATTATCTGTTCTAGTTGATCTAGTGCCCACTTATAGTTAACATATGTGGGTTCATGTGTTATTATTAGGTTGAAGTTACTCTTACCACGTATTTTTAGCCACCCTTATACCAGCATGAAATAAAATGTTGCACCCCTTATAAGACTATGTAGTAGGGAAAATACTGTAGATTGATGTGGTGTGATTACTTGAAGTATCCCTATGTAGTACTATATGCTACAATGACCGTTGACGGAAAAATAGCAAGTAAGATGGGATACAGCAAGCTAAGTTGTATCTATGACCTAAAAAGACTTCATAGTATTAGAGCGAGCAGCGATGCAGTTCTCGTGGGCGCGAATACGGTGTTAAAGGATGATCCTTTACTCACGGTAAGACTAGTTGAGGGTAAAAATCCTGTACGAGTAATTGTGGATGGCAGACTTAGAACACCTGTGAACGCGAGAGTCTATAATACGCTACATGAAGCTCCGACAATAGTTTACACATCCACTAGAGCAGAGCCTAAAAAGATAAGATTATTACGATTCAGGGGGGTAGAGGTCATAGTCTTCAACAAGTATCCTATTCCAATGGATTTTGTATTGAAAGATCTCTATAAAAGAGGAGTACGCAGTCTTCTCGTGGAGGGAGGCGGTGAAACTATATGGTTCTTTGTAAAGGAGCGATTATTTGATGAGTTAAGAATAACGATTTCCCCCTATGTTTTTGGAGGACACAAAGCTGTTAGTATTGTTGGTGGTGAAGGATTTAGGGATACTAGTGATGCAGTTAGGTTAAGACTCTTAGAAGCTAGGCTCTGTGAATGTGGTAGAGAAATTCATCTTAGATATGTTTTAGAAAAATAATGATCTTATTATTAGAGCCCTGGTAAAATACCCTTATATGTTTCGATGTAAAGCGGATGTTTCTCGAGTTTTCTCACTGGTGGTCTCTTATACTTTACTGAATCTCCTATGGTATGTTCACCGAACTTCTTTTTCCACTCTTCGATAGGTATCTGATGCTTCTTCTGTATATAGTCTCTATATATATCGTTCAATACGTTGAACGTACAGAATGGTATAAGTCTGCCGTCAGGTGATAGGTAGTGTATATTGCATCGCATTACTCTTGCAACATCATAGTTGTATAGGTCCATGAAGTGCATCATTCCTAGGAATAAGAACTTGTAATGCCATTCTGCGAGTGCGCTATAGTTTCTTCTAACGAAGATATTGAATATTAGTTTCCATACGTTAAAGTCTTTTGGTGCTTTCTCATTATCTATGAATTTCTTTAGATTGTATAATATTTGTGCTACTGCTACGAATCTACTCTTTCCTTTCTTTATCTCTTCGGCTTTCTCTTCTAGATACTCGAAGAACCCGTTCACGTCGACAAAGTCAGTTATAGGTATAAATCTTGTTGGTAAACCGTTCTTTCTCTCCACGTAAACGTATGTCGCTGCACCACAGTGGGGATGGTTAGCCATTTCGAATTGTGGTTCGCCAGTTAATGCTTCAATAAAGCGGGAAACGGGTACTGTTATCGGTATGGGATACCATGCATCTTTATGTATTTGTCCATCTGTTTGTTCTTCTATTTTCTTTATTGCGTCCGGTATAGTAATTCTAAATCTATCACGTTCACGTTTGCTCATCATACCAGTAAGGCTTACGGGTTGGAAGTTTACTCCTCTAACAATATCCATGTGTTTTGCAGCAAACTTTATGATTCCTCCCAGTTCGTGATCATTAACATTTCTTATCACTGTCGGCACTAATACAACGCTTGTCATTCCACCCCTTCTAAATGCTTCAAAGATGAAAGGTATTTCCCAGTGGTTCTTCCAATTGGTCTTGCCAGTTATACCATCAAAGCTTAAGTAGACGGTATTTACTCCAGCCTCTCTTAGCGATCTTACATAGTCTATTGCTTTCTTGGGATCTTGTAAGTATAGTTCAGCAAACTTTATTCCATTAGTATTCAACTGTATGTGTCTTACGCCCTCTTCTCTTAGCATTTTAACAATGTCTACGAGATCTTCTCTAAGAGTGGGTTCACCACCAGTTAGCTGTATGGCCATGGTTACTCCTTGTTTCTTCAGCTGACGCACCATGAACCGTATCTGCTCAAGGCTCGGCTCGTAGACGTATCCTGCGGCTTCAGCGTAGAAGAAACAGTACCAGCAACTGAGATTACATCTATTTGTAAGCACTATGTTTGCTAGTGCAGTATGTTGTCTGTGGACAGGACATAGTCCACAGTTAAAGGGGCAGGGTGCTGCTAGTTTTGTATATACGTGGCGGGGGCCTCTTCCTTCTCTCTTCCAGCTTTCAAACTTATAGTATAAGTAAGAGTCTCCAAAGTAAAGTTCTTCTAATTCACCGTGCTCGGGACATACTTTTCTAATATACACCTTTCCATCTCTTTCAAAAATAACAGCTGGCAATAATCTATAACAGTAGGGGCATACGCTTGATGTGTATTTTATCAGTCTTTCTCCTTTCTTCAGCTTTGGTGCGGGTCCTCCTATCTTTATCTCTCTATTCGCGATTCTTACTATCTTCTTCTCCTTATCGAATGTAGCGGGAGGTTCTAGTATTATGTTCTTCTGGGGATTCTCTACACTAGTCATTGTACTATTCCTCAATGTATCCTATGTTGATGATGGTAGTATTAAATACTTCTACTAGAAGCAGAGTTAATATGGTATATAGTAATAATTATTTTAAATAGTAAAATAATTTAATAGGCCGTCTCTTAAAATTCTTCTTAATTCGTCTAGACTTTTGAAGGGTCTTTTGCTAATTATTTCTAAGACTTCCCGTTTAGTTATCCCGGGTATTACTTCAAGCTCCTTTACAGTTACATTATTTATGTTTAGAGGTATAGGCAACCCCGTAACACTTCTAAAACCGTGATTTATTACTAAAATATCTATCCATGTATTAAGCGGTACCTTTTTCGGGATCTCGATAAGTAATGGATAACTTCCTACTTGTCTGCCGAGTGTTTTTGTCCCTCTATATTTCTCAGTAAATACTCTTTTAAGGATAGTTCCATGTGGAACAACGCGTTTTAGCATGGGTAGATCTATTTCTCTACGTATTTTATCTTTATAGATCTTGAAGTATTTCTTATTTCTTTTAATTATTTTGTCGCCATATATCCACATCCTAGTTGATGGGAATGCTATGACTTGTCTTATATTAATTCTTCTAATAAGTAAGCCCTCGTCTAGTATTCTCCTTAGGAAGAGATAGTTTAGTATGTATGTCTCCTTTGTCTCTCCTATTAATCCATGCACGAAGTTTATGCCAGGTAAAAGTTCGGGTAAACCGTTTTCTCCTCGGTGGGCACCGATCTTGTTAATTATTCTTATGGCTTCTAAGGCTTCTTCCGGATAGACTTTTAGGTTATTTAACTTAACTACCTTAGGGTCAGCAGTCTCTATGCCTAATGCTGCTACATCTCCAGGTGTATGATATTTAACTATGGTTTTTAATACTTCAATACTTTCCTTCACATGGTGTACTATGGTTCCCGGATTAACGTTGTCTATATGTAGTACTCTTAGATTAGGAACAACGCTTCTTATTCCCTTAAACAGTTTTTCTATTGCTCTGATATTTGGTTTAGGAAACTCTACCTTACCGCTATCAAAAGCCTTGTATGCTAACAGGTCAGGTTGACGCCCTATTCTGAAGTGTTCTACACCAATTTTACCTAATGCTCCTACTTCTCTTACAATGTCTTCGGGTTCCCGGAAAACTGGTAGGCCGTAGCCCGGCTCTATACAGAAGCTACAGCCACCCACAATACTTCTAGGGCAACCACGAAAAGTCTCAATTTCAACGATAAGGTTTAACCCGTAATTCGGGTGTTGTACCACTATTCGTGATCCTTTTATGGCAAATTTATTTGTTAGAGTATAGTCTCTTCTAGTAATATATGGTGATGCTTTTTCTTCACCGTACCTTAACAAGTCGTAGATGAAGATTTCTGGATCGCCTTTTACTATGTAGTCAAAATTCTCTTTTACTTTTGATGGGAGTTCAGCAACTCTTCCTCCTACTTCTCCTATACCAAACTTTGCTGCAGGACCCACAAGGATCTTCAATGGTTTATTAATTACTCTAAACCATTGATCGAGTTCGCGGAGACTTATAGGTGTACCTCCAAGATATTTTCCGGGGACAGTAACTCCAGCTACTACTATGATAATATCGTAACTTGAAGCTTCTTTAATGAAATCTTGTAATGCCATTCTAGCTTGATCTACTGTTAAATATTTTATCATTATAGTCTTATCAATACTCCATATAGCACCAGCAATGTATCGTGGATAAACATCGATGTATGGTGGAACCCCTAAGCCAGCTGGTTCATCAGTATACCCATCGAGTATTAGCACCTTCCTTACATTTACTATAACACTCACCCTGTATTCTTGTATAGGTTCTGAAAATGATCCCAACCAACAGGTTTTATTTCTCTATTATTATAGTAGACCCCTTTTCCCTTTTTGAGAAATCCTATAAGAGTAACATCGTAGTCTCTAATCAATGATTGTACTACATTTTCGCACTCTCTACGAATAGTGAAGAGTATTTGAAATTCCTCCCCTCCATATAAAGCGAGAAACCCGGGGTCAAGATTTAGTTCATGAGCGTATTTTATAGCCTCATAATGTATCGGTAAGTCTATTAGATGTATTGATAATTTATTTTTAGAAGCTAGTTGTCCCAATGAAAATGCAAGCCCGTCGCTAATATCTATAGAGGATGATATACATTCTCTATATTTTCCCACTATTTCTAAGAAAAATTTAGGAGCAAGTGGTTGTTTCGTCGCTTTAATTATCTCTGGATATTTTTCCTTAAGCGAATTTAAGTCATAGTCAGCTAGGTAGGCGTGAAAGGCAGCACCAGTTAAGCCAAAAGAACCTGTAACCAAAACGTAATCCCCTGCTTTAGCCCCCTTTCTACTAATTACCTTATTTACAGGCAAGCCTATACCGCTAGCATCAATCCATACATCACTTTTAGAAGCATTAGTATCGCCTCCAACAAATTTAACATCATAGTAATGTGCGGATTCTCTAATCCCCTTAATTATTTCAATTATATCATTTACTGGTGTTTCCCTTGTAGCACCTATTGAAACCATTATTGCAAGAGGTTTTACTCCCTTAGCGATAAAGTCACTTATAACCATTACCGCCGACTTCCACCCCATATCATAATAAGTATTCCAAGGCAACATAGAGTTGTATGTAGAGAACCCATCTATTTTTAATGCAATTCCCTGAACTACCGCTATATCATCATCTTTTTCTAACCCGTTGTCTACTTCGTCAACATACTCCAATATCATTTCTACTAATTTCTTCTCACCGATATTGCCAAGGATGACTGTCTTCTCCAAGGATTCCATCCACACAGCTATCAAGATTAATACATATATTCTACTCTCAAACCCTATTAGAGTTAGTAGTGGTTTAAGCCTTGTGCGGTATAATAGGGATAGTTCAGAAGGGTAAAATACTGAAGAAAAAACTGGGTACAGTACTAAGGGGGTGTCTTAAAAACCTAGAGTATCGAGGCTATGATTCAGTAGGATTCGCGATAATAACGTGGAACGGAGAACTAGTTGTGAGAAAAAGCAAGGGCAAGATAGACGATGTTTCACGTAAACTAGGATTCGATGATTATGACGGAGTACTAGGAATCGCTCATACAAGATGGGCTACTCACGGAAAACCCAGCGATATCAATGCCCATCCTCACGTAGATTGTAAGAATACTATAGCAGTAGTTCATAATGGAATAATAGAGAATTATCAAGAATTAAAAGAGAAACTAAAAGAACGAGGGCATTTCTTTATAAGTGAAACTGATACTGAAATAATTGCTCATTTAATAGAAGATTATAAGAGTAGAGGTTATGATACCTTTACTGCATTCAAAAAAGCGATAAAAGAGTTAAAGGGTGCATATGCACTTGCTTTCATCGACAAGGAGGTACCTGATAGAATATATTTTGCACGAAATACTTCCCCCCTAGTAATAGGCTTAGGAAAGAACATAATGTTCGTTTCAAGCGATATACCAGCATTTCTCGAATACACTAATAGAGTCATCGTATTACAGGATGGGGAGATCGGATACATTACTGGCGATACAGTCCATA
>JALUDQ010000226.1 GCA_027043985.1 Desulfurococcales archaeon | reverse complement strand
AGGCATTGATAAAGAACTATATATCAAAGTATGAGAGCCCAGAGATATTCAAGAATGCAACCGAAAACAATATCCTATCAGCAAATGTGTTAAGCCCTGTAACACTACTTTTCTATGCTCCAGGACCGGGAATGATCTATGGTCAGCAAGGTGTTACTAAAGGAGTATACAAGTTCAATATAACTGTAGAAGCAACTAATGGTTCACTAGAATATCCTCCGGTAATAAAGATCAGGATTCCTGGAAGCTGTTACGGTCTCCTTGGAACAGATTTCCGTGGAAGAGACATATTCGTGGGAATACTATGGGGTAGTCGTGTAGCATTAATGATAGGTATAACCTATGCCATCTCAGTAGTCCTCATAGGATTAATCTACGGTGTTGTCAGCGCCTATGCTGGAGGACTAGTAGACGAGATAATGCAGCGTATAAACGAGGTACTCTACTCTATCCCACTACTACCATTCCTAATATTGTTCGCCTATACTATAAGACAACTATATGGTACGCTAAGCGTATGGCATATCATAGGAGTGCTAATAATATTCGCGTGGACTGGTCTAGCAATAGTAGTGCGTAGCATGGCCTTACAGATAAAGGAGCAACCCTTCGTAGAGGCGGCTAGAGCTATAGGTGCTAGTGGTAGGAGAATAGTATTCAAGCACATACTACCACAGCTAATGCCCTATGCCTTTGCTAGCATGGCTCTCGCCGTTCCTGGCGCAATATTGATAGAGGCTGGCTTAAGCTTCCTCGGATTAAGCGACCCCAACATACCGACCTGGGGTAAGATGATCTACGAGGCACAGAACTCGCTATCATCTTGGTGGTGGGTGCTCTCGCCGGGCCTAATGATAGCGGTAACGGGTATGGCGTTTGTCTTCATAGGGAACGCGTTAGATACTATACTTAACCCGAGGTTGAGGAGACTCTAAAGCGTTTTATATTACTACCCTAATTTAACTCAACTAGACCGAATAGGTGCTTGGCATGGCTAAATACGTCCTTGAAGTAGAGCACTTGAAAACATACTACTACACTTACAAGGGTATAGTTAGAGGAGTAGACGACGTATCCTTCAAGTTAGAAGAGGGTGAAAGCTTAGGAATAGCTGGAGAAAGCGGGTGTGGTAAGAGCACCCTAGCCTTCTCGCTCCTAAAGCTGGTTCCTCCTCCGGGACGAATAGTGGGTGGAAAGATAGTAATAGATGGCCAGGATATTGTGAAGATGAGTGAGAGCGAGGTAAGGAGTAAAGTAAGATGGAAGAAAATAAGCATGGTTTTCCAAGGCGCTATGAATGCCTTAAACCCTGTGTATACTGTTGGATACCAGTTAGCCGAGCCACTAATCTATCATAAAGGTTATAGCAAGAAGGAGGCAATAGAGGAAGCAAAGAAATATCTAGAAATGGTCGGCTTAGCACCTGAGATAGTAAACCGTTATCCACACGAGCTAAGCGGTGGTATGAAGCAACGTGTAGTAATAGCTATGGCCCTAATACTTAAGCCAAAAATAGTAATTGCAGACGAGCCTACCACTGCTCTAGACGTAGTAGTACAGGCACAGATACTAAACTTGTTAAAGAAGCTTCAAAAGGAGTTAAAGATAAGTATCATCCTAATAACCCACGACCTAAGCATAATCGCAGAACTAGCAGATAAAGTAGCTGTAATGTATGCAGGCAAGATAGTAGAATTTGGTCCGTTGGATAAAGTATTTCTCGAACCAAAGCATCCATATACTCAAGCACTATTAAGGAGTATACCAAGACTACGGGGATCAAAAGAAAAACTAGAATGGATTCCAGGAACACCACCAGATCTAAGAAACCCGCCACCCGGGTGTCGATTCCATCCGAGATGTAAGTTTGCGATGGATATATGTCGTAAGGAACTGCCACCCGAAGTATATCTTGAACCCGATCATAGGGTTCTTTGTTGGCTATATGGTAAGGAGGGAAAACAAGGTCAAGGTGGTAGCCTATGAGCAAGCAGCTTCAGCTTCCTCCAAGAGATGAGGTATTAAAAGCAATAGAGAAGAAAGTTGGAGAAAAACTACTACTCTACGCATACAAGCTACGCAAATGGTTCCCAATAAGAAGAGGTATAAAAGAAGTACTAACACGCCAGCCTCCAAGATATGTTAGAGCAGTAGACACGATAACCTTCTACATAAAGGAAGGGGAAACCTTCTGTCTCGTAGGAGAAAGTGGTTGTGG
>JALUDQ010000225.1 GCA_027043985.1 Desulfurococcales archaeon | reverse complement strand
GTCTCCTCTACTTGGGCGGGCGAAGACTAGGTAGTGTACTGGTAGTCCTTTACTCGCCTCTAAGCCTAACTGTACACCTTCTAACCCATTTTCTCTAAAATCAGCTAACACTAATACACCGATCCGAATACTGTATTCAAGTACACTCCTTATACCATTAATAATCCTCTGCTTTGGCAACGTCCTCAATAATCTATGTTTAAGGCTATCAGGTGAACCAACGACCTCCTCGAAACCCAGCTCTAATCCAGCTTCCTGAAAACTATAGTCTCCTGCATGAATATGTGCGTTGACTAGTCCCGGTAGAACTATGCCCTTAGGAAAATGGTAGTCTGGATCACTTGCCCAGCCTCTCTCTATAGCTGCTATTCTATCTCTTCTTATCACTATGTGTGCTCTCTCTATTACATCGAATTCCTTATTCTTTAAGACATAGCCAGCATTAACTATTATTTCCCGATCTCTCGCCAAATCTCTTAACCCCTTAGACTCTACTTCACAATGGTATACTTAGTGTTTATATTCTTTGAAACCACTAAATAAAATTAGAAGGGAGGAAGGTAAAGCTGTAGCAATGTTATTCCATAAGAACCCAGAGGAATATTTGAGGAAGGCTTCTCTAGAATTATTTAGAGCAAAAATAGAGTTATATGCAGCTATAAAGCTTAATGAGGATGAGAAGAATAAGAGGAAGTTCTTCTTAGAGGTAACGGTTAGTACTGTTTTAGCGAGCAGTGGAACATTTATCCTAACACCAGATGTTATGGTTAGAATGTATGTTAACGGTGCATTAAAGAGAGTTAAGAAGTCAGTAAAGCTGTTGGATAAGTACTTGAAGTCTACTAGGAGTGGTAGTCGATTCCTAATAGAGGATGTAAAGAATATCCTACTAGAATGCATTGATGCAAGTGATTATAGGGAGATGTATGAAAAAGTTTCTCAAGCACTATCAATGCTTCAATCTATTTCTCAGCCACTACGTTTTCTCCAGTGATTCCATGTCGCCTCCTTATAGTTTACTCCTAAGTGTTTTCTTAGAATTCTCATAGCTGTACTTGGATGTATACCGAATTCTCTTGCTATCCTATTAACGCTTCTCTCTTCCATTGGGGTGTTTAACCATTTTTCTACTAGTAGTCTATCTCTCTCCTCTTTCTGTAGGGGTTTCTCATTGTTTTTCAACGTTTCAATGGTTGTCTTTAACTCGTTCAACTCTTTCTCAAGCCTATCTATGGTTCTAGCACGTGAGGATGCACCCGTTAAAGCTATTTCTAGCTTCTCTAAGCG
Source organism: Desulfurococcales archaeon (assembly GCA_027043985.1). Classification (GTDB taxonomy): domain Archaea; phylum Thermoproteota; class Thermoprotei_A; order Sulfolobales; family WANQ01; genus JALWGO01. The sequence goes on along the minus strand of JALUDQ010000225.1, from coordinate 936 downwards.
TGTTTTCAAGGAATCTAATTCCGTCTTAATTACCGTGTATTCTCCTAGGATCTTGTTCTCGGTTTCAGCCATATTATTTAGCTTCTTCTCGGTAAGGGATTGGCGGTCTTCGATTCTATTTATATGTGATTCAAGGAACTCTATGTGACTGGAAAGTTCTTCTAGTTGTCTTGAGATACTCTTTAATTCCTTCTTATTTGCTGATATTTCGCCGACTTGGCCTCTTAGTACTTCAATTTTCTCTTTATAGACTTCTAGACTTCTCCTTAACTCTCGGTTCATGTAGAATGTATAGGCGGCGATACCAGCGGCTACTATGGATGTTACTAATGCTATCTCGTACACTATGTCGTGCACCTAATAGGAGAAATATAGTTTTATTAGACGCTTAAAATAGTTCCTCCCTATACTTTACCCGTTATGAGTATTCTTTCAAGCCACTTGTAGTATTTCTCCTCTATGCCGAGAGAGCGGAGTTTTCTCAAAGTCTCTTCTATGGGGTACTTTACTCTATGCACAGTGAATTCTCCTTTATCGGTGTCTAGGATGGCGAAGGAAGCTCTATTATCTCCATCGCGTGGTTGTCCAACGCTACCCGGATTAACTACCCTAGTATTGTCTACTCTTAGGTTTAAGACTATATGAGTATGGCCTACTACTACATAATCAGCTCTAACCATGCGGGGCCTTACAGCTAGCATTGAGGGTGTAAGATAGAGCTTTAAGAGATTCTCTTCTAGGTCTGGGTACAAGTAGCCGTAGAGAGGGTTTCTAGGAGACCCGTGGACAACATATAGTTTCAAGCCATCAAGTTCTACTATCCTCTTAGTTGGAATCGTTTTAAGCCAATTAATCTGCTCCTTCGATAAGAGCTTATAGGATATATTCTCCCTAGTGTAAACACTCAGTTCATGTGTTTTAGGGGAACATAGACAA
>JALUDQ010000224.1 GCA_027043985.1 Desulfurococcales archaeon | reverse complement strand
TATATTGTTTTTAATATCATTTAAACCATTTATATTTGTCCTAATTATCGCTTTACTAACCAGTAATCCGACTCTATGTGCTAGTGTTAATAATCTGGTTTTCTCCCATAGTCTGGATACTTCTCTTAGGCGGGCTATTACCCTGCCTTTACCTACTCTTATATCGCTACTTAGATATTCTTTTCCAAAAATATCTCTCAATTCTTGTTCAAGAAGATCCTCTATGCCGGGACTAGTGGTCACAATTATTTCTAGCAACTTTCTCAGCCATTAGCGATATTTTCCTCATAATGTATAGGATGTTGTGTGCTTCTGCATCACTTGGATTAGATTTATTAATTATCCTCTTAAAGCTCACATAAACCTTCTCCTTCCGGCGCTCATCTCGTTCAAGCTTATCTACTATGCTTTCAAAATATTTTAGAATCAAGTCTATTGTTTCACGGGATGCTGATTTGTACAAGCCTTCTCTTTTTACACTATGTTTTAAACCTTTATAGAGTTCGTAAAGGATTATGGCTACTGCGTGTGAAAGATTTAGTGTTGGATAGATAGGATTTGCGGGAATAGATACTAGGACGTCGCATTGAGATATTTCCTCACGTGTTAATCCCACACTTTCTCTTCCAAATACTACTGCTATTCTTTCCTTATTTCTAACCAATTCTACTAGTTGCCAAGGAGTAATGGGATGCCGTAAAACATCTTTTTCTCCTCCAACTATTGCAGAAGTACATGCTGAAAACTCAACACCTTGCAACGCATCATATAATGTCTTAACAACTATTATTTTGTCTAGAACGTCTATGGCCTTAGCTGCAAATTCACGCGTTTTATCTGTTATCCTTGCTACGGGATCAACTAGGTATAATTCATCAACATCAAAGTTCTTTACTAGTCTAGCAACTGACCCTATGTTTATTTCTCCTTCAGGCTGTACTAGTACCACTCTGATCTTAGTCTCCATTAATATACACCTTCTTTTATGCTGCTTTCTCTAGTTTCGCGCCATGTATTTTTTCATAGAAGAAATGTTTTGTTTTTAGTATTTTAGTATTGAATCCTATTTCTTCTAGTGCTCTCAGTGTTTCGTTTAATGGTGGAGGCTCTGGTATGATAATGTATATTTGTGTCTTGGAATTTAGGTTTCTGTTCTGTAGGAGGGATTCTAATACATTTAGTAGATTGTCTATTCCTTTTCTTCCTCCAAGCTCAGCTATATCATTATAGTCGTTAATGTCTGGTTCTCCTATTAGGTACGGTGGATTATAAAGTATCATATCGAATATTATTCCCTCTCTAATACATGTAATAGAATCGCAATTTAATATTTCTGCTTTATTACTTAGATTATTTAATTCTAGCGTCATATAGGTGTTTTCCGTAGCAATAGGGTTTATGTCTACTCCTATACCATATAATTCATAATTTCTTAATACATATGCGAGTACTATTCCAGTACCTGTGCCTATTTCTAAAACTTTACCCCCTTCAATGTTTAAATTACTGACAGCTTCAATTAGTAATAGGGTATCATCCGAGGGCTTGTAGACACCGGGACACCAGTAGTATTTTATCCAATCTAGGTCATAGAGTTCACACTTTAACAATACCTTTGCACCATGTACAAGATTTCTTCTAATTCTAGTTCTCTTACTCGTTTCTTCTTCAAACGTTCTCTTAATTGCCTATCAGCTTCTTTTCCTAGGCATTTTTCTATTACTCGGATTGCTAACTTATTTTTCTCGGAGAATAAACACCTCGTTAGATCTTCTATTTTATTGGCTGTTTCATCCCACTTCCTCTTCCTACGTAGTACTATGAGAGCGTTATAGACTTCCGGGCTAGGGTAAAATGATGATGGAGGATAGGTTTTGAGAAGTTTTGGTTCTGCTATATAGTTTACTATGATAGTTAGTCTTCCATAATCTCTTTTCCCCGGCTTGGCTATGAGTCTTAATGCTAGTTCCTTTTGGAGAACCAGTATTATATCTTTTGCTAGTGATTGAAGTGTTTTTATGATTACATATGATGCTATATGATAGGGTACATTAGAAACTATTGTACCAGTAAAGTGTTCTAATTGCATTGTGTCTAAGAAGTCTCCATTAATTATATCTAATGAAGCTGTGAGATCCTTTTTAGATGAAATTATATCTTCTAATACTTCTATTAATCTTTTATCATATTCTATTGCTATAACATAGTTGTAGAGAGATAAGTGGAAGGTTATGGTCCCTATACCAGCTCCAACTTCAATTATTTGTTTAGTAGTATCTTTAATAAGGTTCAATATATCCTTTACGAGTCTTGGATCTATTATAAAGTTCTGACTAAGCTTCTTCAATGGCTTGATGGAATAGCTTTGAAGTATACGGAGTGTCCAGTCCCTTAAAGATTTCTTAGAATAGAGGGGAGGAGGAATATTCATTTCTAGGTTAACCAATTAAGCCTAGTTCTCTATATATTCTTATCAAGTAGCCTAGAAATATTATATGGCCTTTATCATCTGATACGTATGGTTTAACGAATAAATAGTATTTCTCATTGCCTTGAAGCTCTAGTATTATTCTATCAGCTATTATTTTTGCTGGATCACTTATTCTTGTCCGCTCCTCGATATCTTTAAATGATTCAAAGGGCTTCTTTCTCCGCTCCTCTAATATAACTCTCATCGACTTTTTACCAATACCTGGTAAGAGTTCTAGTGAGTGTAGCTTTAATGTAACTGGTTCTGCTATATTGAAGAATCTTACAAAGACTGGTTCTTTTTCTAGCACTAAACGATAAACTATTTGGCTTAAATTGTCTCTAGCAACAGTTGTTAAATCCTCATAACCTATTCTACCAAATATTTGTGCAACTTTGTCTCTTAAACCGTGACCTATGTATACTTTCTCGCCTATAACAAGGTATTGATCAGGTTTGGGATAAACTTCGAGAAGCGTAAAATACATATCACCAATTACTTGAGCTAATGCACGGGTTCTGTGTTGCGGATGCCTATCTAATGGGTTGCCCTGTGGTAAGAAGTCAAGGACGTAAGCCCATTCCTCGTGGAATAAGTGGTCGCGACGACGACTCGGTCGACCTGGATGTCTCTGTCTTCTCGGATTATACACATGGCTTCACCATATTCGGCGGATCTAGTACACTTATTGTTAGAACTAGTATTTCTAAATATCTTGAATATTGGGAGGTTTATTCAAATGTATTTATTCTTCTGATATCATGTAATCCTTTAGTAGTTCTATTGTTTTCTCTAGTTCTTCTTTCTCCCATGTTTTTGACTCGAAAACTAGTAGTACTCTTAACTCCTCTATGGTTGTTGGACATATACTTGCTATCATCGATGCTGTTATTTCATTATATCCCATTCCTTTTAGTTTGACTAGTAGCTCCTCTATTCTATTTTCATCACATTTAGTGAATTTTTCCGCATAGTTTAGAGTTCTAGTAATCACTTCTGGTGCTTCATTGTCTTCTTCTAAACGTTTTGTTAATATTTTCTTAACTAGGGGTGTTGGTGCCTCTCTGGTGTTTTTTATTTCAAAAGACAATTCCATTCCACCCTTATAGTTATACTTGTATTTTGGATAAATAAGTAGCGTTCAATAAATTATTCTAAGATGCTTTTTGTTCTTCCTCTATTCTACGTTTGGTTTCTGGTGTGGGACGTAAATGTTCTGGTCTTATGAACAATTTCTTTATCTTACTTCCAACAACAACCTCTACTATGTATGATTTTCCTCTCTTGCCTCTAATTACTCCTACTTTCCCATGGTATCTTCTATGGGGCATTCCCTTCATTACTGATGGATTTATTATTATGTATACCTTGTCTCCAGGCTTGTACTCATACATTAATAGGCTAAGTGGGGGTATGGCTCCTCGTTCTCTAACATGTTTCTTCAATAGCTTCCTTGTCCTATGCCTATATCCCCTTGGTGCTCTGACCATGGATACCTACCCTTGAATGCCTCTGTACTAAGGGGGCTAGAAGAGTACTATAAGGATTTCTTTTCCATAAACTTAAGACTATAATTGTACTGAAACAACATCTAATTCTATGCACCTAGCACTCGCTTCTAATATATCTGAGAAACTAGGCTTTGTTCTTCCTTGATCACCGCTTACTAGTTCCTTAACATATAGGCCTCCTTCACATCTTATTAATGCTTCGAATACGTTCTTGGTTATTCTTCGTGTTTTAACTGAGTAAACCTTCTTTTGCCTAGTTACATTAGGTCTTCTATGTAGAACTCTTCTTGGTGTTTGCTGAAGTATGGTTTTGTCTTTAAAGAATTCCTCAATTTTTCTGAGATCGTTTTCTTCTAATTCTTTGTCAACGATTATCAAGGCCTTGTATACTTTAGTTGTTTTTGCTTTCTCCATTTTTATTAATCGAACATCTTTTCTCTCAGCTTCACCTTCGAGCCTTACCTCAACATAGGGGGATACCTTGTTTACGGCTTCCTCTAATTCTTTTAGGCTTACTCTCCTACGTTTAGGCTTAACTACTTCAACTATCATGGGCCTACCAGTACCTAGCATACGTGCATCTACATCTTCACGTCCGGAAGCGTGTAATATTGCTCTTTCTCCTTGGAGTATTTTGGCTATTTCTTGTAGTGTTTCTTCTATTGAGAGCAGATATTTCTTCTTTCCATTCCTTAGAATCCATATTGATTGTGAAATCATTCTCCCTTTTTTCCAGTATCTTCCCTTAACGTATAGAGGCATAATGATTGGATCTACTTTATTGTTTTCTAGGTCTATTAGTAATACTATGTCGGGTTTTGTAAAGTCTACTGGTATATTTGCTAATTGCTGTATTTTCTTACCTACTTCTCTTTTTATCTCATTACGTATGCTTTCATAATATTTTAGATCATATTTTCTAATTATCTCTTCTTCTCTTGCCTCAATGTTGCTACCCTTCTTAACGCCTACAATGAATGTTCTTGCATCTAGTGTTCTTAAGACCTCTACTGATTCCTTAGCGTATTTTTCTATTAGATTGTTCAGGCTCCTTTTCCCACATATGCTACAAGTCTTAGGAGCTAGCTCTTTTAGGAAGTATTGTTGGTAGAGAGGCTTTGCTAAATCCCCTATGTTTTCTAGTATTTTTAAGGCCTTTTTCCTTGTATTCTCCCAATCTTCTATTAGTCTACGATGAATCTCCATTAGTGCTAATATTTTTAGTGCTTTACCTCTCTCCTCGTTCGTTAAACCTCTCCCCAGTCCTCCAAAGAGTCTTCCCAGACAATTGCCGCATAGGGGATGATTTTCGAGGATCTTTAGTACCTTCTCTATTATTGTTTTCTGAGTCATGGTTTTATACCTTGTTCTATTCTATCGATTAAGTAATTGAATATTATTATTTTCTGATTAGTACAGTAGTTGTAGCTGAATCCTACTTGAACTGTATTGTTTGCTTTGACTACTGGTGTACTTGTCCCGATATATAGTGCTTGTGAATCCTTGCCCCCATAATGTTTTATTGCATCTACTATGTTTAGGCCCTTACCAGTAACATTGTATAGAATATATGCTGTATAGTTTACCCCGTTTTCTTTTAATACTATACCATATCGCGTCCTCTTCCTTATCGCAGATTTTATTAGGCCGCACATCGACTCATAATCTGGTCTCAGATTCTTAACAGTTCTACCATCAACTACTAAGACTCTACTCTTACTTCCATGTGGACGTAGTATTAGTATTGTGTCTTTTCGGATGTTATGTGAGAGTAGGAGAGATGCAGATATTATCGGTGCTATTATCTTGCAATCATTTAATGATTCTACTTCTACTTCTATTATCCTAACCAAGACCCGGAAAACCCTTAAATAAGTTCTTGAGTTTTCTTCCACGCTTTAGTTGGCGGAGCATTTTCTTTAGTGTAAAGTACTGGTTAAGTAGCTCCTTTACGTCTTCTACTCTCACCCCTGCTCCAATGGCTATTCTGCGGATGCGCGAGCGATCTATTATTTCGGGATGATCTAATTCCTCATATGTCATCGAGTTTATTATTGCTAGCCACTTATTCATTTTTTCTTCACTCATTTTGAGCTGCTCATCTCCAAGGTTCATGAATGAAAATCCCGGGATCATTTCTAATACTTTTCTTAGTGGACCCAGCTTCTTCATTCCGATTATCTGGTGATAAATGTCCCTTAGTGTTAGTTTACCCGAAAGCATTGCTTCAAGTCTTTTCTGTGCTTCAACTAGTTCCTCAACTTTCTTAACTCTCTCCAGGAGTCCCTCTATATCCCCTAGACCTAGTAGTCTTGCCACAAATCTTCTCGGATTAAAGACTTCTAACTCATCTATTTTCTCGCCAGTGCCAACAAACTTTATCCGGGCTCCAGTAGCGGCTATAGCTGATAATGCGCCTCCACCCTTTGCTGTACCATCTAGTTTTGTTACAATAATGCTTCCTATAGGTGTTGCTTCATGGAATCTTTTGGCTAAGTCAAAGGCTTTTTGGCCTATTGCAGCATCTATTACTAGTACCACTTCGTCTGGTTTTATCGCTTCAGCTGTCTCTTTCATCTCCTTTAAAAGGTATTCTTCCTCGCCATAGCCGTGACGGCCAGCTGTGTCAACTATTATTATATCGAATTTCTTGTTTAGGAAGTATTCTACGCCTCTCTTAGCTAATCCTACTGCATCTTTACTGCCGGGTTCGCCATATACTGGTACCCTTATTTTCTCACCGAGTTGCTTCAACTGATCATAGGCTGCTGGACGATAAACGTCTGCTGCAACTAATCCAACACGGTATCCCCGTTCTTTATAGTAGAGGGCAAGTTTTGCAGCTGTTGTTGTTTTACCACTGCCTTGGACTCCTACAAGTAATATTACGTATGGTGTCTTAGGAGGTGTTACACGGGGTTCTATGTCTCCGCCAAAGAATTCTGAGAGGACATCATATACTATTTTTACGAACCAGTCTCTACGACTAATACCTGGCGGAGGTTCTTCCTCTAATGCTTTCTTTTTAATCTTTTGAGATAACTCGAAGACTAATTTTACATTAACATCCGCTTTTATAAGAGTTCTCTGAAGATCACGTATGAATTCATTTACCGCCTTCTCATAGCTACTAGTACTTCTAAGAAACTTCTTTAGCCCTTCACGTAGCCCCTCTAGACCTAGCACCAATACTACTACACCCTTCTCAGGATCCTCTCGTTCTCTCGCAAGTATTGTAGATTACTCTGAGCATAAAGATATCGTATACAAAGATTATAAGAGTACTTCAAACTACCTCGATACGCTAACAACTTAGAGATTTGCTGATACGGACTGTGGATTTTAATCTCGCATTAGAACTAATAGGTCCTAAAAAGAGTGTTCGAATTAAAGGTATATTATAATCTTGAGAATTACATGCAAGGATGTCTGGCGGGCCCGGGGGGATTTGAACCCCCGACCACTGGCTTCCCCGGGAAAGAACCCGTTGCCTTCAGCGGTTTACAGCCCCTTTAGGAGGCCAGCGCTCTGTCCTGGCTGAGCTACGGGCCCGTTCCTTGTGTTTAGTTAAAGTGGAGTAGTATAAGTCTTTCTAACTAACTCTTCCATTAACAAGTCTAGAGAGCACATGGAATCGAATAGGAAGGGAACTGGAAGATTCTTCCATGCACTCATAGTTGCGGAATATTTTGCTTAAGGATAGAATAGTATCGGTTTCTCAAAAGTTCTTGCGGCTTCTAGTCTTTTCTTGTTCTCGCGTTTCTCTTTTTCTTTCATACTCTACACCCTAGTACTAATATGTTAACAAGAGTCTGGTTAGTTACTCTGAGTTTTTATAAGTTGCGGGTAACCGGTTACGATATTTGTCGAACTCTATTATTTGCGTACGAGTACTAGAACACTTCGTTCTAATGATAGCTCTAAAACACTCGGCAACATACTACTATGCCGGTACAAATATTCGTGGTGTTGATATGGGTGTGGTATCTAGACGTGATATACTTGGTTTGTCCATAGGGCTTGCTTTAGGGATATTATTACTAGTCGTAACCAGTATAGTATTAAATCAGCCATTGTTTGGTGTAACCTGGACTCCTCGCCAAGAATACTATCTGAGGATA
>JALUDQ010000223.1 GCA_027043985.1 Desulfurococcales archaeon | reverse complement strand
TTCTATGACCCGGATGAGGGGAGGATACTATTAGATGGAGTAGATATTAGGAAGATCAAGTTAAAGTCTTTGAGGAAGACTATCAGCTACGTGCCCCAGGAAACCTATCTCTTCCCAGGAACAATACTTGACAATATAAGAATAGGGAGGCCAGATGCCAGTGATAGCGAGGTAATAGAGATATGTAGGAGGCTCGGAATACACAGGTTCATAGAACACTTACCCCACGGCTACCAAACCGATGCAGGCGAAGCTGGCAAGAAGCTTTCAACTGGTGAGAAACAGTTAATAGCTATTGCTAGAGCTATGCTGAGAAACCCCAAGATAGTAATCCTAGATGAAGCATTATCAAGCGTGGATACAGCTACTGAGGAACTAATAAGGAGAGCTATGAGGGAACTAATGAGGAACCGTACGAGTATAATAATAGCACACCGGTTAAGTACGGCTAGAGAAGCGAACCGGATAATAGTCTTAGAGAAAGGAAGAATAGTAGAAGAGGGTTCCCACGAGGAACTCATGGCTAGGAAAGGCCGGTACTACGAGCTATACATGAATATGCTTAAAGCACAAGCCTCCAAGGCTATTAGTGTGAGTGTAGAGACGTAGACTTTATTTACTATTATAAGGTATAAGCTTACCTGGGTAAGTAGTTACCTGGGTAACCCAGACTTGCTCTTCAAGCTCGCACCAAAAGAGACTAGAAAAGAACTATATGATAGGGAGAGAGAACTAGAAGAACTACACAGGTTAACTAAAACAGAATGGGTCATAATACTAGGTAAACGAATGACAGGGAAAACATCTCTACTAAAAACATTTCTCAATGAAGTAGGTGGAGTATACATAAACCTCATGGGAGTACGCAGCATTAGGGGACTGGTAGAAGAACTAGCAAAACATACAGGGAAAATCGGAGTAGAAGTAAGCATACCACCCCTACTGAGGGTTTCATGGACTAGACTAGCCGTTGATATCTTCTCAAGGTTTGAGGGAAAGATAATCGGCTTAGACGAAGTACAAGAGCTTCCAGCAAACTATTTTCTACGCTTATTAAAGAAGATATGGGATACCTATAATTTAAGAATAGTTTTCACAGGCTCGATCATGGGGGTTATAAAGAAGCTAATTGAACCCGGAGCAGAAAGCCCAATGTATGGGAGAAGTCCAGCTATACTAGAATTAAAACCCTTTACCCACGAGCAGAGTAGGGATTTCCTACTAAGAGGCTTCAACGAGTGCGGGCTGAGAGTGAGGGACGAGGAGATCTCTGAGACAATAGAGCTACTAAACGGCTATGTTGGATGGCTAACCTATTATGGAAACTATCGTTGCATTAGGGGACTTGATCATAGAAGGGCTCTCGAAAAAGTATACGAGGAGGGAAAGAAGATAGTATTAGAGGAATTAAATCATTTCCTAGAACATAGGAAGAATAGAGAAAAATACATCCTACTACTAAAAAGCCTACCAGCAAACTGGAGCACACTAGAAGCAAAAATAGGTGTAAACAGTAAGATACTAAGCCAAATGCTAAAAGCACTCGAAAACGCTTTCCTAGTAGAGAAAAAGGGTAAAACCTATACAATAACAGATCCAATATTGAAAAAACTAGTACTAGAACTATAGTCTCCTAAGACTCTCAACAAGTAAGTCAACATCTTCAGGGCCATTATATAAGTAGAAGCTAACTCTAACACTCCCCTCCTTAAATCCAAGCGCATGATGTAGAGGGTGCGCGCAGTGGAAACCCGATCTAACAGCTATACCATCTAGTGATAGTTTTGCAGCAACTATATGTGGGTTAACATCCTTAATATTGAATGAAACTATGCCATTACGTTTCTCCGAGCTCTTAGGTCCAAGTAATATTATCTTGTCTCCAAGCTCTCCTAGCCTCTTAAGAAGGTACCTGGTTAGAGTCTTTTCATGTCGTTCAATATTCTCCATCCCTACTCTCTCCAAGTATTTAACAGCTTCAGCTAACCCGATTGCTCCAGCAATATTAGGTGTACCAGCTTCAAATCTCCAGGGAAGACCAGCTAGCTCAACAGAGAACTTGCCATTTATTCCAGCTAATTCCACGCTCTTAACCATACCCCCACCTAATATGGGAGGATATAGTTCTTCTAAGAGATCCTTTCTACCCCATAGTACTCCTATTCCTGTTGGTCCTAGCATTTTGTGGCCGCTAAAGGCTAGGAAGTCTATGTCGAGGTCTCTCACATTAACTGGTA
>JALUDQ010000222.1 GCA_027043985.1 Desulfurococcales archaeon | reverse complement strand
AAACCTTGAAGAAAAGCTACGGGGCCTGGGATTAGAGGAGGCATTGAAGACTATAGAAGAGTACTTGAAGAACACCGTGCTTCTCGGAATAAGTGTTGAGGACTTAAAAGAAAGTGTTAGGAGAATACTAAGCTAGCTGCTTAGAGGAGAGTTGACTAGAACTTGTCGTACTCTATACTTGGAATCCATAGAGTCCTCGCTATACTAGTAGTTGCTAGCATATTGTTACCAGTTAACGTGTTGAATAATAGTGTCTTAGCCTATGCTCCAGTAAACCCTACAACACCTGGGGCAGTAATCAATACTAGGGTACTCGTAGTATACGCTGGAATCAATGAGAGCATAGTGGATAGTATAAACCTGGAACCATCCTATCTGTTCAAGTTAACAAATAATAGCATCCTCAACGTATACCTCGAAGAAGAGATACTGCCTAAGAGACTATACGAGAACCTCACACGGTTCATAGATGAGAACTCTAAGCACATGAGCTTAGCCATGTTCATGAAGGAATACTTGGAGCGCTATCACTCCGAATGGAATATTACTACTGGATGCTATGTTCGAGCAGATATAATGGAACAATACCTATACGATACTGTGACGAGAACCTACAGTAACACCTCATATAACTACGTATTATTCCTACTATACTATCCCCAAGATAAATGTCTGAGAACATATTATATTGAGAAATATTTCTGGGAGATACATTCAACTAGAAACTACACTGGCCTCATAGCCTTTGGCGGAAACACCCCATTATTCTTCATAGACTTCTCATCGATACCAGTAACCCATCCAGATAAGACACAACCCCTATACGGCTACGGTATACCCGTAAGCATTGACACCTTCCACCCATTATGGGATATTGGTTCAGTAGAGGAGAAGGCACGGGTTATTAGAAAATACATATTAGATTACCTCGGATTCCTCGTTTTAAGGAGATTGTTTAGCGATAGGATACCATGGACGCCAGAATACTATGTGAATATAAGCATAGTAGACTACACCAATGGGTCAGGTTATGAAAGAGTTATGAGTGCCTTCAATAAGACCCTCCTAGAAGAATACCTACACGCTCTAACACCCTACGCTAAGTGGAGGATAAACATAGTTAGGGTTCCAGGGAATAGCTCAAGTCTCTTTAAGAAGCTGTTAGATAATTCTAGTAGAATAGTAGAAGACGGTAAGACATGGATAGTACTGGACTATTTAAGCACAGTGTTACTAATATCAGGCCATTACCCTGTTGTCACGGTCAGGGAAGATAAGACTACTATTCCAGTCTATATCTTTGTAGCCGGGAAACCATTACACTTTGAATATAATAGACAATTAAACTTTACTGGTGCAGCCGTACCCCACGTAGCAATCATAGTGTCGTATCCAGGATACTATTACCGGATACTCGAAGAAGGCATGGGCATGGTTATAGCCCACGAAATAGGCCATATGCTAGGATTAACTCATCCCTTCGAAGGCTATGATCCCGCCACGGGTAATGAATCTATGATATGGTTATACGACTATATAGCCAGTCCTATGAGTTATGCTCCAACACTAGCTGGGTGGAATAGAGGAATATTCACTTATGATGCAAAGAGCTTGTGTAGATACCATGCCCTAGACCTTATAGGATTATTGAAGGGGAGAAAAGAATACGAAGACGTTATTAATAGTGCTGAAAAACTATTATCTATGGACAAGTGCCTAGGAAACAATGGAGCGTTAAGTATTCTAGTAGAAACTTACATCAAACCACAAAACCGTACCAGCACTACGAAAACAATTACCGTTACCGAGACTGAGACTGTTACCTATGAGAGAAACCATACAGTTACCATAAGCCTCTTAGAGACGACAACCAAGACAATAACGGCGACTAAGACCACGACCTCAGTGGCTTTGGAAACGGAAACTATTACAAGCACTGCTACTGAGACTATTTTAAAAGAAGAAACCGTAACGACTACCATGGTTGTTGAGAAAACTCCTTCATGGATAACCTATATGTTTGGAGCCCTCATAGTCTTATCAATTATAGCAATTGTATCAGCAATAATTGTTTTAGCACGACGTAGTAGAGAATAATCTATATAATAAGACTATCCTATAGAGGTCAATAGGTTTTCGATTTTAACAGCGACCTCTCTATCCATTCTTAAAGTATAGTAAATGGCTAGTATCGTTAGTACTAGGCCTAGGAGGCTCATGGGGAGAGCTATATTGAATACAAGGGTTGCGAGATCAACCAAGTATT
>JALUDQ010000221.1 GCA_027043985.1 Desulfurococcales archaeon | reverse complement strand
ACCTGCTAAGAAAACTAGTTGAGGAATAATGGAATGAGAAAGGAAGCCGTGGAGATCTCTTGGGATGAACTCAAGAGGAGACGTGATTACATAGAGTTGGCTAGGACTATTAGGGATATAGTAGTTCTACGTAAAAAGGAGAGGCTTAGAGGATCTAAGAGAAGCATAGAAGATGTTTTAAGGCTCGCTGAGGCTGCGAGAAGGCTTATAGAGTTCTATGAGTGTGAGGGTCTGCTTGTATTCGTTTTGGATGAGAATAATAGTATTAGAGAGATTAAGTGGAGACTACACGAGCGTAAATAATGTTCTCTTTATCTTGGTTTGCGTACGCGATAGTAGGTTTTCCCTCCACGATTAACTGTTTCAAGGTATCCCTGGCTTACGAGCTTCTTTAGTCTCCGGTAGAGTGGTGTTTTAGGGATTCTTGTCTTCTCTATTAGTTCTTGGGCTGTTAGTTCTCCCTCCCGGATAAGCGTCTCTATTATCTTCTTATCACGTTCATCTAGTTCTTCTAGTTGACTAGTCTTTTTCCCACGTATGCGTTTAACGAGTAGGAAGATGGCTATTACCACAGCTGCTAGGATTAATGTCTTTGCTATTAGTAGCCATGTGTCTCCACTAGTCTGGGCAGTGTTTCCATGTATGGTTGTGGGGGTTGTTGTGCTTGTTTTTATTGGTGTTGGAACTATAATGTATTTTATCTCTATATCGCCTGGATTGAATGTGAAGCCGACCTTGCCGTTAATGATTGTTGGCTCGAATTCTTGTGGATTGACCTCGTAGACTAGTGCTTCTGATGGGAGGATTACTGTTATACGCCATGGAGAATGTATTTTTAGTGTCCACTCGTCTCCTTTCTTAGATGTAAGATTGCTCGTATAGTATACTATTATGGTGTTGTCTCCTGTAGCGGTAAAAGTGATGCTCGTGTCGTTGTATTCTACCGGTATTGACTCATTATCTGACCATGCCTCAGCATAGAAGGGCTGACCTAGGAGGGGAAGTGTTAACTGTATAGGTGGCTGGCTTACTGTTACGTTATAGGTTATCTTAGCACTCCCATCAACGTATACTTCTACTACAACACTAATACTAGTAGACTGTGAGAGGACTGGTAGAGCAGCCAAGACTATAGTTGCAAGTAATAATGCTATTAGTTTATGGGGACTCATGTCTCTTTAACCTTGCCTCTAAGGATAATAAGCATGGTTTGAGGAAAAAAGAGTTTTGAAATAGTTTTCTACCGTGAAGCCTAGGTTATTGCTGGGTTTGTTCTTGAATGCTTTGTAGTTGATTGTCTATCCAGTTGATTAGCTCCTCTAAGGCCTTAACGAGCTTCTCTGGTGGGTGAGGTGTTTTCTCTAGGTGTTCTAGAATGTTTTCAAGTATTGTTTTAACATGTGTTAGCGCGTTAGCGTATTCTTCTGCTGTTATATTACCGTTCTCGTAGAGTTTTTCTAGCCAGTTTAGCTTTGCTTTAATTCTTGCAATGAATACTACTAGTTCTGCTGCTTTCCTCATAACCATTCTTCTTATATTCTTCTCTAATGCTTCCGTAAGCATTCTTGAAGTGTGCTTAAGCATGTCTAGGTGGTGGTGTATTCCCTTTATGAGATCCTTGTTTTCTTCTAGTGTTGTTACTAGTTTATCTAGGGCTTGTTTTAGCTCGTCTAGTGCTGTAAGAGAGTCTCCAGCTTCTAGGCTCTCCTTGGCTTGTTCTAGGTGGCTTTTTACTTCTACCAGTGTATTATATAGGGTTTCTACTAGCCTTGTAGCATTCTCACTGGCGTTGTGCTGTTCTAGGAGGAGTAGTGTTTTGTTCAAGTATTCTGTAATCCTGTCTACCACTTGTATTAGTCTTGATGTAATATTGTATGCTGTAGCAGTATTGTTTTCTTCTACTAGTCTTACTGTATGGTTTACGGCTCTCGTAATCATTACAATACCCATTATTAGCCTATGATATGCTCCATCCATTAGGCTGAAGATGTGCCACATTCTACCAAAGTACTTGTATAATATGATTGTTGCCTCAGCTAGTAGTTTATCTACTTGGTGGATTATCCTACGTATTTCGCTGGCATTGTAGGTGTTGTTTTCTAGCATTCCCTTAGCTTGGTTTAAGAGTTCTTTAGCTTGGTCTATTTTCTCGTATACTAGTTCTGGTATGGTTATGTTCTTTTCTTCTAGGAATCCTAGTTTCTCCTCAAATCTCTCCACAGCTTCTATCCTAGTTTCAACTAGGCGTTCTAGAGCATTCTTAGCTAGCTC
>JALUDQ010000220.1 GCA_027043985.1 Desulfurococcales archaeon | reverse complement strand
AGGGCTATCTCTGCCGCCTTATCATGGATGAGTTTTTCGTCTATTACATTGATGTATCCGAATATCACATTTAGAATGTCTAGAACGTACTTAGGATCAATCCTTCTCACAAGTACTGCGCGGAGTTCCACCTCAAACAGGAAGGGCTCATAAACCAGTAGATCTAGGTCAGATAGCTTGTCGAGGATTGTTCTTGCTCGTTTATGTCTTTCTGGATTCCCCGGGAATAGAAAGTAGTAGTCAGCAAAGACACTAGTGTCTACCACAACAGCATGAATCGGTCTCAACCCCGCCCATCACCTCCTCTCCGCTACAAACTCATCAACCACGTCTCGGTTAACCTCGAACTTGTACTTGCCACCTTTCTCCCGGAATCCCCTAAAAGTCCTCTTGATAATAATTATCTCAAACTCTTCTCCCTCTCTAAACTCGACATAATCAATAGGCCTAAGTGCCCCTCTTTCGTACCTAACTCTGATTACCTTAGACAAGCCCTAGTCACCGTCTATACACTATTATGCACCGAGCCAATTAGCCTTTCCCGTAGCCTGGATGTTTCCAGATTATCAGCAATGATATTCCAGAGAGATAACCTTATGTGAATAATGTTTCCAATCTATGATTCCTTCCGGAAACATGTGTTTATCATTCTCACTCCTCCGGAGCCGCGGGGTCCCGGGTTCAAATCCCGGCGGGCCCCTACAAACATCTCTTAGTCATCATAAAGTAGGCGTGGAATGTATTGTTTGTTGAAACTGCAAAACAAGGCCAAGGCTTTTCTTAAGCCTGATAATCACAGTGATATCGTTGCCAAGGTTATTGTTACTTCATGAGCAAGCATAGATTTTTATGATTCATAGAATATTTTGTATATTTCTACGTGTTCTTCTTTTTCTAGGAGGTATTGGTCGTCTTCTGGGTAGTATTTCGCCTTCCATGGATCTCCGCCCGTGAAGTGTTTCATAGCCTCGATAGAGTCCCATATTGTTATTAGGAGGAAGTGCGCCACGTCACCCTCATCTCTCCTCGAAAAGATTACTTTTCTTAGACCAGGTACACTCTTGTAATCAGGAACAGCCCTCTCTACGAGGAACCTCTCATACTCATCAGCAACACTCCGCCTCGTAACCCCATGCCAGATCCGGACAAAACCTTGCAACACAAAGACACCTCTACCTTAAACAATTACAAGAAACACTATTTATTTTCATGATATCAAGAAATACTAGACGGCTTGATAGAATTCTCTCCCCCTTATGGGAGGACTGTTAACCATGGTACCCGCTTGAAGTCCTCGTCAAAGGTAATTATCGTGTCTATGTTATAGTGTTTACATGTAGCAGCTATAATGACATCGTTAAGTAGTAATCCATATTGCCTCATTATGTCTAGAGCTGTCTGTTTAATCTCTTCGTTTATTTCTAGCTCGATAAAGTATCCTTGAAGAAAAGCTATTTGCTTATCAAGCATCTTAAGGGTTTCCTTGACTATTTGCGGCCTCCTCTTTAGCTCATAGGCCTTCATGTCTGTCAAGAGCTTGAGAAGAACAAATAACACTCTGAGAATACAATGCTGTTAATATAACACTATTTCACCACTAAGCACAGGTTCTAGAGTCTCCCTTAACTCAGGGTCGCCTGCATAATACCTGATTATAACGTTAGTGTCAATAAAGGCCGAACTCATCCTCCGCTTCCCTTAAAACTCTCTCAATTTTCTCTCTCTTTACCTTTATAGAATCAAAAGCTTCCTCAGCAATATCCTTGCCCAGTACCTTGATTATGACTACCTCTCCATCTCTTAACTCCTTTATTTTACTAAGAGGTCTGAGAACACCTCTCTCATACTTGGCCCGTATAATCATAGACAACTTAGTCTACCTCCATATATAGTTATCCACAATTAATAGTAAAATGGTTTTTATCATTGTGCTTAAATTGGGCTTTAATAAAATGCTAATTAGAATAGAACCATGGACTCCAGCTAGATTGCCCAACACCCATGTTTTCATAAGCATGAATGAGGCAGCTACTATAATGTACTGGAAGATATATGGAAGGAACATGCAGATAAAATTAATTAGCCCGGGAAAAGTATTAGACCGTAAGGTAGAGTTTAAACTTACTCTAGTAATTGAAAGATTTGGTGACTACGCTGATTTCTAACAAACTAGCGTTAATTATTATTTTTATTTACAATTATTATCATACTTGCCATCCCTATCATACTATTGAATGTCTTCAATCATGAGCATCCTCTTACGACTAAATATACTGTCACAAATACTAGTAGCGGACAATCTAAAGCCGCAACTAATACCAGCATAGTTAGTGAGAATCATACATATAGACTCGCAGTAAGGGAGTTGAAGAAGATACTGGAAGAAGCTAGGGATGCCTATTTAAATGCGTTAAGGAAGAATGAGACCTGGACTATCTTCATCTCTAAGCCCTATTCTAACTTTTCAAGAATGTTTATATTAAACACTACTATCGTGAATGAAACTACATTACTCATAGACCATACAGCCTACAATTACATAATTGTACATATCTACGATGCTGAATCCAAGATAGACTTTATGCCTCAAAGAATTAAAGTTAACAATATCTTTATTAAACTTCTACCAAGAAATAACTCAATAACCTATACAGGCATAATACCCTACAATTATCTAGTAAAGTATAGAGATAAAACATATAGAGTATCATTTTCATCTATAGGCTTCATCGAATCATCATACCATCTCACAGTCTCTACAGACAAGATAGACGACAATATATACAAAGTAAAGATTACAGTAGCTAGGAAGTTAGGAAACACAGCATACGTTAGCGTAGCATGGCTCATACTGGTGAAAAATTAATAACCGCGCAATAGGAGGCTAAATTAATGATTATTTTTCTAGGTAACCCGCATTCGAATGTAGTAGAAAGGATGTTTATGAAAAACATGGTTATTTGGAAAGAGATATTCAATGTAGGCACTGTCTTAAAATGCTTTTTAAATACATAGAGAGTAAGGGGGATGCATTGTCAGTTGAGTTTTCCATAAAGTATGATAGAGCAGGAGATGTCCTATATATTAAGCTTAGAGATGGTAAAATAGTTGAGTCTGAGGAGATTGAGCCAGGAGTTATAGTAGATTATAACGAGAAAGGAGAAATCATTGGTATAGAGGTGCTATGGTTCTCGCGCAGGAAGATAGATCTCTCTAAACTGATCCTAAGGGGGCCAGAGTCTTTGGTGGCTGAAACATGAAAATACGTTACACTCTACATGCACTAGAGCGACTGCGATAACGGGGCATAAAACGAGAACTTGCTGAGCATTGCTTAAAGAGTCCAGATAAAGATGAAGAGATAAATGACTTGTGTAGGTGTACTAAAAAGCTTAATAATAGGGTCATAGTGGTTGTATATAAACAAGTCAATGATACACTAATAGTTATAACAGCATATATGACAACAAAAAATCAACAAATATCTCCTAAACACTCTTACCAATAGTAACGAGAACAATACATCAAGCCAGTAGACCAGCAGCTTCTCTCCGGAAACATAGAATACATCTTAAGCCATAGCATATTCCGTCTCCTCTAACCTCTCTAAAGCGGCTATCTTGACGTCTCATAAATAAGGATCCTGCTCATCAGTCGGCCACTAGGACTGCATTTATGCTGGTACGACCGGGTATGAATGGATCTTGGTTTAGGCTTCCGTAGAGGGCTTCGAGTTTCCAGCCAGCTTTAGAGGCTATGTCTATTAGTTCTGTTACGGTGTATATTCTTATCTTGAAGCCTTGTTTGTCGAGATATTCGAGTTCATCGCCTTTCTTCTTGTAGTATATCCAGGTGTTCTCTAGGATCGAGGTTACTGGATCAAAACGGGGTTTCTCTATGACGAATAAGTCTCCAAGGTCACTGGCTATAATGTCCATCCTACATTGAGCATTTCTAGTCACTATTGCGTCTCTATCAATATGCCTCAGTATGAATAGTTTGCCTCCAGGAACTATTATCCTATGTATTCTCGACAGCAACTCGATATCAGTCTCCGGAGAACCCTTATAGCCTATAAGAGTCGTCCACACCATGAGAGCAGCATTATAACCTCCCTCTACTATCTCGTCAACTTTCCAAGCATCACCTACTACTCCTTCGACTCGTTCCCTCACACCCATATTTTGAGCATACTCTAACGCCTCCTCTATATACCCTGGAGATATATCAAGACAAGTCACCCTATAGCCTTCTCTAGCTAGGGGAACGCTTATCCTCCCACTACCACACCCCAACTCTATTACACGAGAACCCTTAGAAACACCATGTTTCTCTAGAAGTACCGCGATAAGGCGAGCTTCTTCTATCCCACGTTCTCTATGAGCTCGCAGCACTTGTCCGAAAAGCCAGCCCCTACGTATAAAGAACTCTGTTATCCAGTTATCTACAGATCCCATGTGTATCAACTCGACAATCTACTAGCTATTAACTTAAAATAGTATATAATTATTGCTTAATCTCCCATTCACCTACTTGTTTTATCTGACAAAAGACTTTTGCAGCCCTTAAAGGATAACCTAATACATCATATCCGCTAGGTTAAGAATTAGTTACATTAGCTACAAAACGTTTTTGCTTTGACATGAAATTTTGATGACAACAAAAGCATTTATTTCTAATGTATTAAGTCCTAGGAATAATAAGGAGTTGTTGATCGAGATTGTGAATAGTGTTCGTATTGATAGATACGCTATTGACGTGCATGCCTATAATTGTGATGAAACTATGTTTACAAAAACATTGGTAAAGGAGGAGCTGGCTGAGGACATTGCACTAGGTTCACGGTTACATGAGCTGCCTTTCGAGTTCTATTTGCCTAGTGATGCGGTGCCTTCTTTTGGTGTAAGGAGATCCTATTCTAAGTGGTTGTTAATGGTAACTTGTAGTAAGAGTTTGCTAAAGAAGGAAAGGTCTTTAACCCCGCTAAAGGTCGTCTAACAGAAACTTATAGTATAGTACGTTTTGTCTACACGCAGATTGTGAAGATCCATACAATAATACCCGATAAGGTGAAACAGAGAACATTGACTAGAGCCTTAGACTATAACCCTTATCTTTATTATTTCTCACATTAATACCAGCTATATGGCGGAGCAAATATGCCTGCAAATGCTAACAATGACGTCAATCGATCGAAATCTGTTGGTGATGTCTTTATCTGGCAACTAATAGCCTGGGTTTTCAGCATAGTTGGCGCATTGATTGCTTATTTTGTGGGTCCTAGGGATCCAAGGGTCATTCATTGGGAGAAGCTCTCTATAGCATTCTTTATAGCATACATAGTAGCATACATTGTATCCTCAATACTAGGACTAATACCGTACATAGGATGGATATTATCAACCTTGATATGGTTAGCAGTATTAATTGTATGGATAATAGGTATTATCAAGATAATTCAAAGAGAAGAATGGAAGCCACCAATACTCTGGGACATAGCCGAGAAAATACCTATCTAACTTAAGCCCCTTATAGTATCATATCTAGAAAATCTGGGTAAACAAGGTTCTACAAGAGGAGATCATAGTAGGCGCGCTACGCCGATACGAAGCAGATATCGTATTTAACTCAAGTTTTTCGTTTATAATATTAGCTTAGATTTTCAAGTAGTAAAAAATATTTTAGAAGTGCTTCCATATCGCACCATGCATCCTTGACAATAAATTCTTTATACTATCATATTTCTTATAGACTAATAGTTTTATTTGATCAGCTACAACGAACCAAGCTAGGGCATATCCCCAGAGTAGGGCTGTGAAGAATGGTGATAGTGGGTACATGAGCCCTAATCCCATCATTGCTATAATTGTGGCTGCTACCTTCGTAATTATCGCCGTTATGAGCAGCCAGCTACCAGGTCTTATTGACCAGAATGGGCCTTCTGTTCTTGTTACAAATATTGTTAGATGGCCTGCAACAGCTAGTTTTAGAAATACGAAGGTTTGTACCATGGCTACTGGCAAGGCTAGGTATGCTAGGCTAAGCCATAATAGTAGGAATGATGTACCAACGCCTAGTAGGCCTAGTATTGTTGATACTGTTAGTATTAGATTGAGATCCCATTTAGCAGGTTTTTCTGGTATCTTCACATTATCATATGCTATCGCTAGTATAGGTAAGTCGTTGAGTAACGCTAGCAATATAATCATTACTGGTGTAATGGGATATAATTTTAGGATCATTATAGCGAGTGTTACAAAGAACAGTATTCTTATAGTCTCAGTTATCCTGTATACAACATAGCTATACATTCTTTTGAATATCTTTCTAGCAGTCATTATAGCATCTTTAATAACTGATATACCCGGTGCTAGAAGCGCTATTGCTGCAGCTGCTCTAGCGGCATCCGTGGCATTTGATACTGCTATACCTACATCTGCTTTCTTTAGTGCTGGTGCATCGTTAACGCCATCACCAGTCATTGCTACAGTACGGCCAGCCCTTTGTAGGGCTTCTACTATCATATACTTGTGCTCTGGATACACTTCAGCAAATCCGTCAGCCTTTAACGCTAGTTTTACCGCATCTTCAGGTTTAGCCTCCATTAATTGGTCTATTGTATATATTCTTGTCCCTATACCCAACATTTTCGCTATCTCACGAGCTATTGCTACGTGATCGCCAGTAATCATTTTGACACTTATACCCATCTTCTTAAGATACTGTATTGTCTCTTTCGCATCTTCTCTTGGCGGATCGAACAAGGGTATTAGACCAACATAAATCCATTTATCTTCCCCATTTCCCAGTGTTCTCGCGACACCAATCATTCTGTATCCATGTTTAGCGTATTCATCAACAGTGATCATTACCTTATCTCTAAGATTATCGTCTGCGTTAACTAGCTTGAGGATAACTTGTGGAGCGCCTTTAGCTACCATAAAGCGCTCTCCTTGAGGGCCTTCAACTAGGGCCTCGGTCCGCTTTCTTACGGGATCGAAGGGCTTAAACTGTAATTGTTTATACTTTTTGTATTCTTCGCTTAATCCGTATTTTTCTAGAGCCTCTAATACTGCTAGGTCTATGGGATCCTTGTCCTCCTCTCTTGATGCTAATGCCGCGTATAATATTACATCTTTCTTATTATAATTATCAGCTATTGGCACCGGATCACTAACAGTTAACTTGTTCTTTGTTAAAGTACCAGTCTTGTCTGCGCATAATGTGTCTACTCCTGCTAGTTCTTCTACAGCAACTAGCTTGGTTACTATTGCTTGTTTCTTAGCTAGCTCGTAGGCACCTATTGCCATAGTTATAGATAATACTGCTGGCAGTGCTGCTGGAATAGCTGCAACAACAAGTACGAGAGAGAATTTTAGAAGCTCTAAGAAGTCCACTCCTCTCATTATCTCTTCTATAGCCATTGCAGTTACAAGTAATATTGTAAGAATGATTAAGTAGTTTCCTATATTTATTATTAGTTTCTGGTACTTGCTTACAGTTTTAGCCTTCTGTACTAGCTCAACAGTCTTTCCGAAGAACGTCTTTAAACCAGTTGCTATTACGACTCCAGTCATTTCTCCGCGTTTAACTATGGAGCCCGAGTATGCTACATCACCGACCTTCTTCTCTACAGGTAATGATTCTCCAGTTAGTATTGATTCGTCTACCATCAGGTATTCTCCTTCAATTAGTTTCAGGTCGGCTGGTACAATGTCTCCTAACCTAATCCTTACAATATCGCCAGGAACGAGCTCTCTAGCTGGAATAACTTGCCATTTACCATCTCTTAGAACCCTAGCTGTAAGAGACAGCTTCTTTTTCAAGTATTCAATAATATTTTCAGCTTTATGTTCCTCCCAGAAGCCTACAACGCTATTCGTTACCAATAAACCTAGTATTATATAGAAGTCAACCCAATGATGTATCATAAAAGAAATTGCAGCCGCAATCTCGATAAGCCAAGGTATAGGTCCCCAGAAATATCTTAGAAACTTTATTACCGGGTGAACCTTCTTTTCTGGAATCTCGTTCGGACCAATAATCTTTAATCTACGCTTAGCCTCCTCACTACTTAACCCTGTTTCAGGTGATGTTCTAAGCCTACGTATAACTTCATCTATACTTTGCTTCTTAGCTTCATCAGCCCTTATGTATATAACCTCACCATCACTACCCATTATCCTCACCTCTTTGACAAGATATGTTTCTACTAAAAAATAAAATATATGAAAAACACTTCAATGAGAAACTATATAACAC
>JALUDQ010000219.1 GCA_027043985.1 Desulfurococcales archaeon | reverse complement strand
ATTTTAACAGCGACCTCTCTATCCATTCTTAAAGTATAGTAAATGGCTAGTATCGTTAGTACTAGGCCTAGGAGGCTCATGGGGAGAGCTATATTGAATACAAGGGTTGCGAGATCAACCAAGTATTTTATGGAGAATATGAGTCCGGAATAATACATTGAGTTCACACTCATATAGTCTCCGAGTCTCACTAGAGAAAACATTACTACGAGTGAAGCTATTGCTCCAAGAACAAAGCCTAGAGTATAGAGTAGGTTGCTGACAAATACGCCTTCATTATACGAGAACAATATGCTTGGATGATGACCGTATTTTACGAGAACAACAACTATATAGGCTGCCGAGGTAACAAAGGTTACACTCACTACATATAATATCATATACCATATGGGGTAATCTACTATTTCAATAATCTTTGCTCTACTAGCTCTTAAACCAATACCGCATTCCTCCATACTCATACACTTCTTAATATAGGCGTCTAAGCCTTCAACTAGTTCTATAATCCACATAGCGAGAAAGACGAGTGATATTGTATCTATGGCTACAAGCAATACTAGAATAGTAAACAAGTAGTGGATCATACTTGGATAATCTATTCCAAGAATATAGTATACGAGTACAAAGGCTATAGACGCTAACAATACTGCAAGAGATACCGCAATAGACGCAATATACCTCTTAGTATTCCTATACATTACTTCATCTCCCCAATACTGTGTAGAGATAGCTTTACAGTACTTGCTTATTGTTTAATCTTATGCTAAGACATACTGTATATCAATTTTTGAGTAGATACTAGAAGAAACTGTATGGTGCAGAGTATTAAATATATCATTATAGAAAGTAGTGGGAGAAAGGGAGGGATCAGCCTCACGGGCTCCTTACTATGAGAGAATTATAAAAAGAATAGAGGTGAGACAAGGAAAGGATTTAATTGATTCTTTGTTTTTGTTAGATCCATCCTCTTAGCTTCATTGCTCTTACTACTCTGTCTACTGCAATAGCGTAGGCTGCTGCTCTCATTGGATGGTCGCTGTACTTCTTCTGCCACTCATTATATACTTCGTGGAAGTTGTGGGTCATCTTCTTGTCTAATCTGTCTAATGCTTCTTCGTCTGTTAGCCAGCATCCCATCCTGTTATGGCTCCACTCTATCCAGCTCATCATTACTCCTCCGGCATTAGCCAGGATGTCTGGTATTACGATTACGCCTTTCTGGTGTAGTATGTGGTCTGCTTCGGGTGTTGTTGGACCGTTTGCGCACTCTGATATTATTTTTGCCTTAATGTTTGGAGCGTTCTTTTCTGTTATAACGTTCTCTAGTGCTGCTGGCATGAGTATGTCTACGTCTAGTTCAAGGAGTTCCTCATTGGTTATCCTCTTGGCTCCTGGATAATTGATTACGCTACCAGTCTTGTCTTTTACTTCGAACAACTTCTCTACGTCTAGGCCGTTGGGATCGTATATTCCTCCCTTGCTATCGCTTACAGCTACTACCTTTGCACCCCACTTCACGCTATAGAGGGCTGCATATCTACCACAGTTACCGAAGCCCTGGATAGCTACGGTTTTGCCCTCAAATCCTCCGAGAGCTAGTTTAGCTGCTTCTCTAGCTACTAGTGCTGTACCATAGCCTGTTGATACTTCTCTTGGCCTGAGTCCTCCTATTATAGGGGGCTTTGCCGTTACTACACCCCATGCCGGGTATCTCTTTATCTTACTGTACTCGTCGAAGAACCATGCCATTATCTGTGGGTTCGTGTATACGTCTGGTGCTGGTATGTCTATGTCTTCTCCAACGATGTCAGCTATTGCTGCAAAGTATTTCCTAGATAATTCTTCTAGTTCGCGTGGGCTTAGTTTCTTGGGGTCTACTTTTATTCCACCCTTACCTCCACCATAGGGTATTCCTGCGAGAGCATTCTTCCAGGTCATCCACATGGATAGAGTTACTACTTCACCAATAGTTACATTGGGGTGGTAGCGGATGCCACCTTTGTATGGTCCGAGAGCACTATTGTGCTGGCTTCTCCAGCCGATGAATACGGCTATTTTACCATTGTCTAATCTTACGGGTATTTTGACTTGGAGAACTCTCTCAGGGTGTCTCAAAACCTCAACTACATCGTCGGGTAAGCCGAGGAGAGCTGCAGCCTCTTTTAGTTGTTTTACAGCGTTCTGGTAAACTGGTTCGTTTTCATATGGTGCTCCTGAAGTCAAGGCTTCTTACCTCCACAGTTAATCTTTTAGCATGCTAGTAGAAAAATATTTTGTCCGTTTTCTAAGA
>JALUDQ010000218.1 GCA_027043985.1 Desulfurococcales archaeon | reverse complement strand
GGATATGGGAGATAATAGACTCTCTAGACTTACCCGAAGGCTTAATGGATCAAGTAAGAGAATATATGCACAAGCTAGAAGAGAAAACGGGGAAGAAGTTTGGAGACATAGAGAACCCACTACTAGTCTCCGTGAGGAGTGGAGCAGCAGTATCAATGCCTGGAATGATGGACACAGTACTAAACCTAGGACTCAATGATACAAGCGTGCAAGGACTAGCAAAACAGACAAATAATGAATGGTTCGCTTATGACGCTTATCGTAGATTCTTGCAAATGTTTGGTAAAATAGTCTTAAGCATAAACGAAGAGTTGTTTACAGAGAAATGGGAAGAAATAAAGAAGAAATACAATGCTAAAGAGGATCCAGATGTACCAGTAGAGGGGTTAAAAGAAGCAGTAGAAGAATTCAAGAAGATAATAGAGAGGGAAGCAGGAGGATTCCCGCAGGACCCGTGGAAACAATTAGAAATGGCTATAAAAGCAGTATTCCGTTCATGGATGAATCCGCGTGCAATATTCTATAGGATAATGAACAATATAACACCAGACATAGCAGACTGTACAGCAGTAAACATTGTGACAATGGTCTTCGGAAACATGGGCTGGGACTCTGGTACGGGAGTAGCATTCTCAAGAGACCCAGCTACTGGTGAAAATAAGCTCTACGGAGAATTCCTACCAAATGCACAGGGAGAAGATGTTGTAGCGGGAATACGTACACCGATGAACATTGAGGAGTTTAGGAAGAAGTTCCCAGAACTATACGATCAACTCTATGGTGCGGCTAAACTATTAGAATGGCTTAACAAGGATGTGCAAGACGTAGAATTCACTGTTGAGAGAGGAAAATTATACTTACTGCAAACACGTAACGCTAAGATGACGCCTCTAGCAAGAGTCAAGACAGCTGTTGAAATGGCTACTAAGCCAGCACTAGACAAAGAATATGTTGAGAAATTGATAAGCAAGAAATACCTACCCGAAAAAGAAGGCAAGTTAATCGCTGAGAAGCCAACTATAACTAGAGAAGAAGCAGTACTAAAAGTAAAACCCGAGCATGTCCTACAGCTACTATATCCGAGAATAGATCCCAAGGCCAAGGCTACACCAGTAGCCAAGGGCTTACCAGCCTCGCCCGGAGCAGTATCTGGTCAAGTAGTCTTTGACCCAGACCGTGCTGTTGAGTGGGCCCGCGAAGGCAAGAAGGTAATACTCGTTAGAATTGAGACAAAACCAGACGACGTACACGGCTTCTATGCAGCAGTAGGCATACTAACAAGCCGTGGAGGAATGACAAGCCACGCGGCAGTAGTAGCAAGAGCTATCGGTAAGCCAAGCGTAGTTGGAGCTGAAGACATAGTAATAGACTACTCAAAGAGAATATTCAGGGTGAGAGGTAAAGACATAGAGGTAAAAGAGGGAGACTGGATAACAATTGACGGAAACACAGGCTACGTTTACATAGGCAAAGTACCAACAATAGAACCAGAAATCATACCAGAACTAGACACGTTAATGAAATGGGCAGATGAGTTTAGGAGACTAGGAGTTAGAGCAAACGCCGACATACCCGAGGACGCTAAACTAGCCCGCAAGTTCGGAGCAGAAGGTATAGGACTACTACGTATTGAGAGAATGTTCCGTAAACCAGAGAGACTAGAGGTACTAAGAAAAGTAATCCTCGCAGAAAACGTTGAAGACCGCAAGAAGGCTCTCGAAGAACTAGTACCAATGATAAGGCAAGACTTTAAGGAAATGCTAGAAGTAATGGACGGGCTACCGGTAGTAATAAGACTAATAGACCCACCACTCCACGAATTCCTACCCGCACCCGAAGAACTATTACAAGAAATATATGAGAAGAAGATGAAGGGTGTCCCCAAGGAAGAAATAGAAAAACTAGAATGGCTGTACAAGCGTGTCAAGGCATTAAAAGAAGCAAACCCAATGATGGGTCATCGTGGTGTTAGAGTAGGAGTAACCTATCCAGAAATCTACTACGCGCTAGCCAAGGCCATGGTAGAAGCAGCTGCAGAACTCATCAAGGAGGGCAAGAACCCCAAGTTAGAGATAATGGTGCCCCAAGTAGCTGAAGCCAAAGAGATAATATTCGTGAAGAAACATGCTATAGAGCCGGCACTAGAAGATGTAGCAAAAGAATATGGCTACGAGTTCATAGTAAAAGACAAGCCAGGTCACTATGCCTACAAGACGAGTGATGGAAGAGAATATGAGATACTAGTAGGAACAATGATCGAGACTGTTAGAGCGTGTCTAACAGCCGATGAAATAGCCGGGCATGTAGCGTTCTTCAGCTTTGGAACCAATGATTTAACTCAAGCAACCTTCAGCTTCAGCCGTGACGATGCAGAAAACAAGTTCCTACCACAATACCTAGAGCTAGAAATACTACCAGCCAATCCATTCCAGACACTAGACACTAAGGGTGTCGGCAAACTAGTAGAAATGGCGGTAAAAGCCGCTAAGAAAGTGAACCCAGACCTAGAAGTAGGAATATGTGGCGAACATGGAGGAGACCCGAAGAGCATAGAATTCTTCCACAAAGCAGGCTTAGACTACGTGAGCGCATCGCCATTCCGTGTAATGATAGCTAGATTGGCTGCAGCTCAAGCAAATCTAAAGGAAAAGAAATAATAGAATCCTTTTTCTTCCCTTAAACACTTGGTTCTCCTTATAGTATAACTCTACCTTCCTCGTAAATTGAAGTATTGACCTCCTTAAACGGTAATATGATTACGCGCCTAGCAATGAGTACTTCCTCGTCTAATACTACTTCATCGCCAATAATACTTCCCTCCTCGAGTCTCGCCCATTTACCAATAAAGCATCTCTCACCAACAATACTGCTCCTTATAACAGCTGAGTTTTCAACCATAACGTTTTGGAAGAATATACTTCCTCTTACACGAACATTTTCTCCTATAACGGTCTCCCTCCCGAGAATAGTGTAGGGTCCTATCTTAGAACCCTTACCGATCCTTACATGATCTGATATAAATGATGGGTGCTCTATAACAGCGTCGCTGTTTATCTCAGCGTTATTGGATACATAGCCCTTTGGGTGAAAGTATCTTAGAGCCTCAATATTAGCTCTATAATAGTCTGCTGGAACCCCTATATCACTCCACAAGCCCTCGTGAACAAAACCATATACTTCTCCTTCGGCTACGAGTCTTGGTATAACGTGTTTAGCAAGCTTGGACGGAGTTTTTTCCGGGATATAGTCTACTACTTCGGGTTCAAAAACATAGACACCAGCATTTATCACGTTAGATGGAGCCCTCCCGGGTTCTGGTTTCTCAACAAAACCCGTTATACGGTTCTCCTCATCTAATACTGCTACACCATACCTTGAGGGGTCTTCTACTCTAGTTAAAACGATAGTAACTAGTCCACCCTTCTTTTTATGGAATTCTAGGAGCCTCTTATAGTCAATGTTACTGAATATGTCCCCATAGACTACTAGGAAGGTCTCATCTAATCCTACTTCTTCTTTAACGAGTTTTATTGGGCCAGCATCACCTAGAGGTCGGTGTTCTTCAACGTATCTTATGTTTACTCCATAGTCTATTCCACTCCCATAACGCTCCTTGATTAGATGAGAAAGATATCTCAGAGACAAAATGATGTCTTCGAGTCCCGAGTCTCTAAGACCATCTATTATCCAGTCGAGTAAGGGTTTATCAAGAATAGGTAAGAGTGGTTTAGGCCTAGTAAGGGTGAGCGGGCGTAGTCTTGTAGCAAAACCTCCTGCAAGCACGATTACTTTTGCCAAACCTGGTCGCCTCAATATGTACTTGATTATTATTATTATTCTAGTAGACTTACAAGAACATGTCTCTCTCTAAAAAACCTTACAATATCTCCTACAATTCTTACCAGTTCTCCGGGATTAGTTGAAGAAAACTCAACGATTATTCCGCGGGGTATACTCATGGGGCTTAGAGGTTGTGACCTTTCTATCCTAGGTATTATAACCTTGACCAGCACATCCCCAACATACCATATCGCCGCTCCACCAATCTTCTCAATGCCTTCAATAGAAGCATATAGTTCCTCGAGGACTCTTCTAAGTTTTAACGGGTCTTCTGCTTCAACAAGCACTCTTACACGGTAAAGAGAGGTCAAGAGAACCCCCTGACAATCGCTAGTATTCTAGTTCTACTTCATAGCCTATTTCTTCGAGTCTCCTTACAAGTCTCTCTAAACGCTCTATTTGCGGTACCTCTGCAATTATTGTGACTTCAGCCCATCCCGGCTCTAAGCGTGGATCGTATCTATCATGGCTTATCTCTATAATGTTTAACCGTGCTTCCGCAAGATATTCTAGGAGGGTTCTAAGGGTTCCAGGTCTATCGGGTAATTTTGTTCTCATAATGACTATGCGTTTCTGTCTAACGAGTTCTCTCATAACTATACGCGACAATAATGTGACGTCTATGTTTCCTCCACTAATAATTGTAGCAACCTTCTTGCCTTTAACATCTATTTTACCGCTTAACACTGCAGCTAGTCCCGCGGCACCTGCTCCCTCAGCTACAGTCTTACTTCTCTCTAAGAGCATTAGTATTGCGTGTGCTATTTCATCGTCCGTAACAGTTACTATATCGTCTACGAGTTCTGAGACGAGCTGATAGGTTAGTTTACCAGGCTTCTTGGTGACAAGTCCATCAGCTATACTGGGCTTAGCTTGAATCTCTACTATCCTACCAGCTTCTATAGAGGCTTTCATTTTTGGAGCACTTGCCGGCTCTACACCTACTATCTTTACGTCGTCTCCAAGAGTATTCCTTATAACAGAAGCTATCCCCGATATGAGTCCACCACCACCAATCTGTACTACTACGATATCTATGTCTTGTAGTTCCTCTAGGATTTCAACTGCTATAGATCCCTGACCCGCAATAATATCGGGATCATCGAAGGGGTGAATGAATACTGCTCCCGTTTCCTCAGCTATTTCAAGAGCCTTACGGTACGCGTCATCGTATACCGTTCCATACAAGACTACTTTTGCCCCATAGCCTTGTGTCGCTTGTATCTTACTTATGGGTGCGGTTTCTGGCATCACTATAGTTGACGGGATCCCAGCTGCTGTTGCCGCGAAGGCTACTCCTTGGGCATGGTTTCCAGCTGATGCAGCTACAACGCCTTTCTTCTTCTGTTCTTCGGGTAACTTGTATATCTTATAATATGCGCCACGTACCTTGAAGGCCCCGGTTCGCTGAAGGTTCTCGAGCTTCATGTAGACTTTCCCGCCAGTTAGTTTAGAGAAGGTTCTCGAGAAATCTAAGGGAGTCTTATGGACTACTTCTCTTAGAATACGGCTTGCATGTAGGGCTTCAACATATATGTTTGAAACAAGTTCTCTCGTATTCATCTCAGTCTACGCCACGCTATACTATACTACTATAACCTTAAATATCCCCTAGATAATAGCCTTGAGGAGAATAAGGGTTCCGGGTAGGGATACAAATGTATACTCCAAGCAAGTTAAAGCATAGTATAACGGCGTCATCTATAAGAGAAGTAGAAGCAGAATTAATCGAGTTAAAAAACTATTTGAAACCAAACGATGAAATCAGAATAGTGTTAAAAGGTCCAAGAGCATTAGAGATAATATCAATGCTACCAGAACTACTACGCCGACACGACTATGGACTAGTATGGGCGGAAGAAAACATAGAGGATACAACGATAACAGCCTATGCTCGCTACAAGACGACTTCTCCAACGAGAATGAGGCTTAGGGAAGGACTAAGAAAACACAAACACGACCACGATCACAGCTATCACATGCACACACATGAGCACAAACACTAGTCTCGTAGTAGGCTACATAGTTCTTCAATGAGACCCGCTTCTACTACCCTATTATAGAGTCTCCTAATATTCCAGCTCCTAAACAAGTTGTTATGAGGTCTAAGACTACCACTAAAAGTAGATGGGATATGGAGCAATTCATGTATAAGCACCTTAATCTTACCCATACAGTCTAGTCTAGAGAAATTCTCTTCGACAAGTTCTATTATGTAAAGTGGTGGAAGATTGAAGCCTACTTGGAAGGGCCTAGGCAACCCGTATATTCGCGCATAAGCTCTAGTCCTAGCCCTACGGCTACGTATAACCCTAACATTATTCTCCGAGACCTTATCTAACCCTATAGTCTTCGCAATCAATTCTACAGCTTTAGTAGCACTCGGATCATAGGTTAGCTTAAGCCTAGCCAACAAGTCCACCCAGGGCTAAGCGAAATAATTTCTCTAATCCCATATTCTCTCAAGCATTGTGTGGGGCTAAGAACTATTAGGCTTAAACCCCTTAATAACCAATGTACGAGATATAAGGCTTGACTGGGAGACCGGGTTTGTCTTACTATATACTCGATGAAACAGATAAGCAGATACTAAGGATATTGTTAATAGATGCTCGAACACCATATAGTAGAATTGCCCGCATGCTCAATGTTAGCGAAGCAACTATATACTTAAGAGTTAGGCGTTTAAAAGAAAAGGGTATTTTAAGAGGCTTCTATGCTGATGTTGACGCGTTTAAAGTAGGCTATAAGGTATTAGCGTTTACGCTAATTAAAATAGATCCAAAGAAGTATAAGGAGGTTTTAGAAAAACTTAGAGAATTCAAGGAAATAGTAGAATTATACGAGGTTACTGGAGAATATATTGGATTGGCAAAGATACGCACGAGAACACAAGAAGAACTAACAGAAGTAATAGACCGTATAGGAGGAGTTGATGGAGTATTAGCTACAAACACCTTGTATGTATTGAGAATGCTCAAAGAAGAGAGGAGGCTAAGCATCTAGACAACAACTAAGCATAGAAAGGGATCAGGGTGAGAGCTCTAGGGCATCTACTATTATTGACCCATGGTTTGCTATTCATCATCTCCGTATAAGCTCTATTACGTGTTCAGCTATAGCTTTTGCCGGATCAACACCCGTAGCACGCGCTAATCCCTCCCATAGGGGAGACACATTCGCCTCTAATACATAGTATTCTCCACCGTATTCGGCTAAGTCTATTCCAGCATATTCTAGTCCAAGTATACTCGCAACCTTTAGGGCAGTCTCCTCAATCTCTCTGTTTAACTCGGCTTTAACCGTTGTAGCCCCTTGAGCAACATTAGTTTTCCACTGACCAGGAGGAGCTATGCGGTAGGCAGCAGCTAGCACTCGATCGCCTACAGTAAATACTCTTATGTCTCTACCAGGCTTCTCAAGGTATCTTTGAACATATACTGGATGTCCGAGACTCAATAATGTTTTAGCTACACGGTAAGCTATGTCTGGATCATCTATTTTTACTGAGCCGAAGCCTAGGCTACCTATAATGGGCTTAATGACTACTACACCCCATTCCCTAACATAGTCTACTACACGTTGCACATCCTCGGTAACAATGGTTTCTGGAACCCTTAAACCATGCTTAGCTAATAGGAGGAGGCTCGTATACTTGTCACGTGCCTTGAGGAAAGCTTCAGACGGGTTAACCACGACTACACCCATAGACTCCAACTCTATCAGTAACCCTATGCGTTTCAGCAACTGCTCTGTAGTAGTTATGGCACCAAGACTCCTAACGACGACTCCGTCAACTCCTAAGAGCTTTCTCCCATATTGAACCCATAGCTTACCTGTACCAAAATAGCCTGTGAGAAGTGAAACCCTATAATAGTGGACACGGGCTCCTAAATCTCGGAAGGCCTTCATAAGCTCGCGTGAAGACCTTGTTGGACGGGGTGCCTCGTGTAGTATGGCTATTTCCAAATCATTCTCCTCCAAGTAGGTTAAGGAGAATCTACTGCATAAAAACCTAATACTAAGGCGTTATGATAACTAAGAGGTGATTTAGAATCCTAGCTAGCGAGGCTTAGGAGGCATGGATAAGGAAATACTGCTGCCAATCATAATAATTGCTGTAGTAGCACCAATTCTAACCTATATTGTAACGGGCTATGTGGCTAGGTGGTTAAAGTCTAAGGGATATACGGGTAGAGATATACATAAACCCTGGCACCCCGAGGTCCCAGAACCTGGAGGAATAGCTTTAATCATAAGCTACATAGTCTTATCCCTTATCCTCCTAGCAGTCTATCCTCAATTACCCTATAAGGTAATAGCGGTATCTTTAAGCGTAGTATATGCAGGGCTCATAGGACTCGTAGACGACTTCAAGGTATTAAAGGCTCGGACAAAAACCATATTAGCATTCACCGCGGCTACACCGATAATATTGTTCCACGCATACGATCCCCGTCCAATAATGCCCTT
>JALUDQ010000217.1 GCA_027043985.1 Desulfurococcales archaeon | reverse complement strand
TGCAGCTATTTCTGCGACTTACATCTTAATTATTGTGTAGTAGCTTAATATTATGTTAGGGGATTCTTTGGTAGACTTGTCTGTAAAACTGGTCGGTAATATAGTGTTGAAGAACCCTATAGTAATAGCTTCCGGTATACCCGGTACAAATGCATTGAAAATGTTTGTTGAGAAAGGAGTAGGAGCTGTTACAACTAAAACAGTTACACCTGAGCCTAGACGCGGTCATCCTCCACCAAACATTATAAGACTACCCTACGGGTTCATTAATGCTATAGGTCTACGTAACCCTGGTATAGAAGGCTTTATCCCCGAGCTACGAGAACTAGTAGAAGTTGCGAGAAGTCATGGCTCAATAGTTATTGGGAGTGTTGGTGCTGGAACAGTTGAAGGCTACGTAAATGTTTCATCAAGACTAGAAGAAAATGGTGTTGACATGGTTGAACTAAATGTCTCGTGCCCCACAGCTAAGGATGTCTATAGTGTTGGAATGGATCTAAAATACTTGGTGGAAGTTGTCAGAGAGACTAAGAGTGTGTTAAAAATACCAGTTGCAGTAAAGTTAACCCCATCATATGTTGATATGGGTAAAGTTGCTCGCCTAGTAGTAGATGCCGGAGCCGATGTCTTAGCGGCAGTAAACACTGTTGCACCAGCAA
The DNA here is from genome assembly GCA_027043985.1 of Desulfurococcales archaeon. Lineage (GTDB taxonomy): Archaea > Thermoproteota > Thermoprotei_A > Sulfolobales > WANQ01 > JALWGO01. Next base: position 1,655 of record JALUDQ010000217.1, on the reverse strand, counting down.
CAAGCCTAGACATTAATACTGGTAGACCACTACTAGGAAATCCTGAGGGCTTTGGAGGACTTTCTGGTCCCGCTATAAAGCCTATAGCAATAGCAAAGGTTATGGAAATAGCACTTGAAGTAAATGTACCAGTAATAGGTACTGGCGGTATAATGGATTGGCGTGATGCAGTTGAAATGATCCTAGCTGGTGCAAGTGCTGTAGGAGTACTATCAGCGTATTTTACCCGGGGTTTTAGCTTCATAGATGATATATTGAATGGATTATCGAAATATATGGTTGAGAAGGACTATAAGAGTATAGAGGATTTCCGGGGAAAAGCTTTGGAATACATTAAAAAAGAGTAAACTATATTCCAAGATAGGCTTTTCTTACATGAGGATTACCTAAGAGTTTTTTACTCTCATCGCTTAACACTATTCTACCATTCTCTATCACGTAGCCCCTACTACTAATCTCGAGGGCAAGCTTAACGTTTTGTTCGACTAGCAGTATAGTATAACCCTCCTTGTTGAGCTCCTTTATAGTCTTCAAAACATTTACTGCTAGATTTGGAGCCAGGCCGAGACTCGGTTCATCAAACATTAGGAGCTTGGGTGAGCTCATAAGGGCTCTAGCAATAGCAAGCATTTGTCTCTCGCCACCAGATAAAGTTCCAGCAAGCTGATTTCTCCTCTCCTTCAGCCTTGGGAACAAGGTGAAGACGAATTCAAGGTTTTCCTCATACTTTTTCCTAGCTTCGGGTAAGTAGGCGCCAATGTCAAGGTTTTCTTGAACAGTCATATATGGGAAGAGTTCTCCTCCCTCCGGTACAAGCGATATACCCCTCCTAACACGTTCGTAAGCTGGTAGGTCATTTATCCTCTTACCCTCAAATATTATGTCCCCCTTATCCTCTCTTAGGAGACCTACAATAGTTCTGAGCAACGTGGTTTTTCCAGCACCATTGGGTCCAACAACTGCTACTATCTCTCCCTTATCAACTTCTAAGTCAATACCCCATAAGACTTTGAGTTCTCCATAAGAAGCCTCTAATCCCTTTACCTTAAGTAGCATAGCCTTCACCCAAGTATGCTTCTATAACCTTAGGATCATGTGCTACTTTCTCGGGGGGTCCCTCGGAAATGATTTCGCCGTGATCTAATACTATTATGTGTTCAGCTGCCCTCATAATAGCTCTCATAATATGCTCTATCCATATAATGTTTATTCCCCGCTTATTTATCTCTTTAACAAGTTCAACTATACCGTCTACTTCTGCTGGAGTTAGACCAGAAGCAACCTCATCCAACATTAGTATCTCTGGCTCAGTTACAAGACCTCGAGCTATCTCCAAGCGCTTTCTCTCATGAATGTTAAGCGATGATGCTCTAACATTAGCTTTTTCCTTTAAGCCGACAAACTCTAGTACCTCTAGAGCTTCTCTACGTGCCTCGCTATGTGAAACGGCTTTTTTACCACCAAAGAGTCTTGCAGCTACAACGTTTTCTAGAACAGTTTCATTGCTAAAGGGTCTTGGTATCTGGAAAGTTCTAACTATACCGAGCCTACAGATACGGTGAGGCTTCCATCCAGTAATATTCCTGCTCTTGAAATATACTGATCCTCTAGTAGGCTTGTAGACACCAGTTATAACATTGAACAACGTGGTTTTT
>JALUDQ010000216.1 GCA_027043985.1 Desulfurococcales archaeon | reverse complement strand
GCTATTTCTAGTATTAGCTCATCTTTTGTACGGAAATACCAGAATATCAAGCCCTTGGATACTCCAGCTTCTCTTGCTATTAGATTTGTTGATGCTCTAAAATATCCGTAGTTAGCGAATACCTTCATTGCTGCTTTAATTATGCGTTCTTTTACGTCCTCAACGTTTTTCTTCATAGCTTTTATCCTCAATTACTGTTTTAGTACACTACTGTTATTATCTCGTTCTATGTTCTTTAAGCCTTGTTTATTACACAACGTTTTACCTGTCTCTGTAGTTGTTGTAGCTATTATCTTGTTTCTTATTATTGGTAGGGTCCATAAGTAGAGTATTGCCGCTAGGGGCTGGATTACTGGTATGAGGACTGCAGGTACTGCTGCAGTAGAACCTATTGCAGTGACACTTATGGCTGCTGCAACGCTTTGGTTTTTCGTTAAAGCTATGAAGGCTATGGCGGAGTGGTCTTTATAGGTCAAGCGGAGGCTCCTAGTTGCTATTAGGAGGGATATGATTACTACTGTATATATTATTGTTTGGAGACCTAGGAGTTCGCCTACGAGAGCTGGATTATCTATGAATAACTTTGCCTTAGCTGCAGTAAGTGTTCCTATAAGGAGGAGCATTGCTGTCATGGTCCAGAGACTTAAGTATGGTTTTAGTGACGAGTTAATTCTTCCTTCTATGCATTCAAGTGCATCTTCAACTAGGGCTAGAATTTCCTCAGGTTTATGTGTTTTTACTTCAAAGTTCTTGCATGGATGATCATTATTGGGGTCCTTGAATATCCTTTTAGCCTTTCTCTTTATTAGATAGTATCTTACTAATTGCCCGAGAATGAGAGGAGTAAGTAAGGCTAAGACTATGGATTCACTTAATACATCCATAGGTATGTTTACTGAGATAACTGAGGCATAAAATCCTATGTATATTGGAGTGAGGATTATTGAACCTAAGATACTCAACAAGGCTAGAAGCGTCGAGAATTCAACGTTACCCTCAGCTAAGAGAACATAAGCTATAGAGGCACTGGAAGCAGGAACACTGTTTGCTGCAACAAATCCTATAGACAAGGGCCTGGTTGGTAGTTTGCTTGCTAAAACTATTGCAGTAAGAGGTGTGATAACGAATACTATTATCAATGCAGTAAGGGTTTCAATCCTCTTTCTCACAAATTCCGAGCTAAATTTTTCTACACGAAGCTGAATCATTGATGGGAGTAATGTTAATATGGCGAGTATTATTATTAGGTTTCTTACGAGTTCCTTATGGTATCCTATTATTGATCTGATATTGTATCCTATTATTATAGCTGATATTATTGTTAATAATATGTAGCATATGAGGTATTTTCTCACATGCTCCGATATTCTTAGCGCCTTGTTTTTCACTGACTGTCCGCCCAGTCAATCTAAGCAGTCAAGCCATATATATTTTTTGTAAATTACAAAATCGTTTATAGAAGCATTTATAAGTTAGGCTAACAGTTAATATTAACTGACCGGACAGTTAATAGGTGAGCTCTATGACAAAAACCATGAGTAAATACACGCTACTACCAAGCTGTAGCAAATATGCACCAAACCTCATAATAGTCGCTGCATGCGATGGAGCATCAAGCGTGGGACAAATAGGTAATGAAGTAGCAAGAATACTCACTAAGAAATACCCTAATCTAGTAAGAATGTGCTGCCTAGCCGCTGTAGCAGCAGGATCAAAAATTCACTTGAAAATATTCCGTGACGCCAAGGCTGTTATAGCAATAAATGGATGTCCACTTAAATGTGCTTCAAATGTCTTAAGAAAACAAGGAATAGAACCAGCATACGAGGTAACTATAACAGAGCTAGGTGTTCCTAAAGCCTCAACTCTAGACTTCGACGAAGAGGTAGCTCACAAAATTGCATTAAAGATAGCTGAAGAGTTTATAACAAAGATAAAAGAATAGATACTATCCAAAAAGAATATTATAAATCGTCACAGTAGTTCTCATTTATAATAAACAGAGCTGAGATAATCTTTTAAATGAATAAAAATATTTTTTACCTTTTGATAATAATATAATAAAGATCCATGTAGTTTAATAACAATATTGGGTGCTGTGTATGGTTGTTAGAGTTAAGGTAAAGTATTTTGGTGAGCTCTATGATTTTCTCGGCAAGTTCGAAGATCTAGTTATTGTTAGGAAGAATGAAGCCACTTTGAGGGAGGTTCTAGAGGAGGTGCGCAAGCTTAGGCCAGAGTTAAGGTTCTTTGAGGAGCGTGTTCCAATGATGTGGGTTTACGTTAATGGCAAATGGGTTAGGAATATGGATGTAAAG
>JALUDQ010000215.1 GCA_027043985.1 Desulfurococcales archaeon | reverse complement strand
CTACAAAGATGTTGGTGCGGCAAAGTATTCTAGAGAATATTTCGCAAAGTTTTTATCCAAGCATGGCTACGAGTATCATCCACTAGAACTTGATAGATTATTCCGTGAGACTCGTAGAATTCTCGTAGAACGTGGAGGCGATGTAGAGTACTGGGACTTAAACGTTATCACATTAATGCTTGCCCGGCTTGGTATCCGTAATCCTAGACTTGTATGGGAGGGTTATAGGAAGCACGTAGAAGGTGTCTTAAAGGGATTGGAGCTTGAGGATGGAGCTATAGACGTGTTAGAGTGGCTTAAGGACGAGAAATACATGTTGGGTGTCTTATCAAATATGGGTTCTCATGATATAGTATACAAGCTTTTGGAGAGAGACGGTATACTAGACTATTTTGACGTCGTAGTGTCTTCACAGATGCTTGGGTGGAAGAAGCCAGATGAGAAAGTATTCTGGTATCTAACAAGAGCCTTCGGGTTAGAGCCAGGTGAAATAGTCTTTATAGGTGATGACCCTATAGCCGATATAGTTGGAGCTAAGAATGCCGGGCTAATAGCAGTCCATAAACCAAGACCCGATACCCCGCCCTCACCTCACGCCGACGCTATTATAAATAGTATAGGGGAGCTCATTAAGGTGTTAGAACTCTTGGGCTAGAGCAAGTGTTTTCGCCTAGAGCGTGTTCAAGTGCTTTTGTGGCATGGATTCTCGCGGTATCATATAGTTTTAAGCCCACTACTTCCTCTGTGTCTTTGAATAATAGTGGGAGTTCTGTGCATGCTAATGCTATTGCTTGGGCGCCTTTTTCTTTTAGTCTTTTTATGACTTCTATTATTTTCCTCTTAGACTCTTCTCTTATGATACCCCATGTTAGTTCATTAAATATTATCTTGTTTACGAGTTCTATGTCTTCTCTATCCGGTATTATTGATTCTATACCGTGTCTCCTAAGTCTCTTTGCATAGAAACCCTTGGTTAAAGTATATTTTGTGCCGAGTAATCCGATCCTTGTTACTCCGTCTCTTCTTGTTTCTTCTGCTAGACAGTCTATAATGTTGAGTAATGGTATGGGGCTTTTAGCTTTAACTTCCTCATAGAACATGTGGGGAGTATTAGCGGAGATTAATGCGAAGTCTGCCCCAGCTCTATATAGTGATTCTACTGCTTCAATAAGCATACCTACTGCTCCACTATGATTTCCTCTACTAACGTGTTCTCTAAATAATCCGAAGCTAAGGCTGTAGACTATTATAACAGGATAGTCCTCTCTCTGAAACCTTCTACGGTACTCGTTAACTATAGTCTTATAGTATAGTATGGTTGACTCGGGGCTTAATCCTCCAACAATACCTATCTTCTTCATATCCAGAGTTCCCTCAGCGTCAAGGCTATGTAGCTTAAGATATAAAACTATGTGGTTAAACTAGGGACAACGTTGAAACGTATCTAAAGGTGTATTAGCCATAACCTACATGTTACGCTACAATAACGTTGAAGTAGTTATCCAAGGATATTTCTCCTTTGCTAACAGCCCATACTATGCACATAAACGTCTTAGTGCAGTAGACATTTATTCGCCTAATGGAGAAGAAGTCGTTAGCCCTTTTACTGGGGAACTAGTATTCTATAGGGTTGTTCACCGCGAACATGTTTCTGGATACATTGTTGGAGACTACTATATTCGTCTCCTCCACGTAAAACCATACCAAGAGCTCGGTGAGAAAATAGTTATTGGAGCTCCGTTGGGGAGACTTGTTGAGAGCCCCTTCTTCTATCCATGGACGGATCTACACATGCACTTAGAGGTTAGAGGGAAGCCGGAGTTCATTAGAGCGAGTGGGGGTTTGCGTTTAGAGCCTTCTAGCCAGTTATTAGAAGAAATGGAGAAATGCCTAAGGGAAACTGAACCGTTGGGGGAGGCTAAAATTAGTGGTAAAATAATACTCGTTAGGCATGGCAGATATATGCTAGTAGGGCTAGATAACAAGGTATCGGGGCCCATAACGCCACTCGTAGTAGAAGTTAATGGAGTAAAAGGGTTTATTGATGGAGGAATCCCTCATTATAGGCATGGAATATTCATATCGCCGTTCAAGAGGATTAATGGAGACGTGATAGGCTTCTCCAATATATTGCTAGGTGTTGTCGACGAATACTATGGCTGGGGTTTCCATCACTTTGTAGTTGATCGTAGGAGACTTAAGGTTTATTTAAACGGTGTGAAGGTTAAGGGGATTGGACTATACATTGGGGCACCCTTTATCAAGATAATACCAGTAGATTGGTCGAATATGGATTACCGGGAGGGAGATAGAGTAGAGATATCATTTATGAATGTAGGGGTTTGATGAATCCCCGGTGTTCTCTTACACCTACGAGTAGTTGGAGGTGTCCGTAAGAGTCTTGGTATAATGCTCCTTCTACTAGTAGTCTTCCTCCGAAGACTAGTGGTTTAAGATATAGTGACTCATAGGATACGATCTCAATCTCTCTTTCCTTGAGACTTGGACCCTTCTCAACTCTCTCTAATAGTGCGAGGGTTCTTGATGGATAATAGATGCTCCCGCACTGCCAGGGCTCTACGTCTACGATTATTCTCGCTGGTCCTAGGTATCTGTAAACGTTCTCGTAGAAACGCTTACTTATCTCCGGGTTAACATATGTTAAGCTGACTTCTCTTCCACGGTATACTAGTCTTCTCCAAGCAGCATAGTATTTTTTAACAAGTTCTCTTGGTAGCCCATAGGCTCTTGAATGACATTTAACCCATTCTACTAGTCTCTCGTTTCTAAGAGCTTCTAGTTTCCCGATGCCTTTTTCTCCGAGTTGTTCCACTAGGCTGTATGCTTCACGGCAACCATAGACTACGAGGTCTATATCAGACACACTACTATTATGGATCCCCAGCAATATGCTGCCCGTAATGCCTAGAGAATCTACGTGGACTCCTAGTCTATTCAACTGGTATACTACTTCAACGGCAAGAGCTTCTAATTGGTCTTTTGGAGACCTTATTATTTCTTTGAGTCTTCTAGCGGGATCATAGTATCTCGTAATGTCTCTTCTCTTAACTCCGAGCACCATTACGCCGTATCTTGCATCATAGACTTGGCTTGGCTTTATCCTAGATTTCTCATAGATATGGTTTACCTCATAGCATGACGGTATTCTTAGGAAATGCTTGTTTCTTCTCTTCCAAGGAGTCTCATGTTCTACTAGTATATATTTTGGGTAGCACATAATACTGTCTGGTGGATGCTGGTTTCCTACTACAACATATATGGTATTGTCCTTGGTTTCAACTAGGTCGTGGTCTCTTGGATTCTTGCTTTCGAGCCAGGGTGATCCGGGCATAGCTTCAATACTCCCTCGTCTACATGGTATTCTAGTATTCCTTTAACCCATAATATTAGTCCACGTGGTAGTTCGCTAAACCTCATACGGTAGCTTATGAGGACTCGTGGTTCCTGGTTACTGTTTCCTCCGATTACTCTAATCTTGTATTGATAGGGCATTATGTATGATTGTATGGGTTCAACTACTTCTATAGTACCAGTCCACCATCCCAATCGCTTGATTCTACTTGTTTTCTCTGTTTGTTTAAGGCATGGTATTAGCCTTATACTATATGGTGTTTTATCGAATAGTCCTTCGAGGACTCTTTTTCTCATGAGTTCTAGTCTTGTCCTAGGGTCTTGTATTTCTAGTTCCCGGTAAACCGGGGAGTTAATTGAAGAAACTATTCCATTAGCTCTAAGCTTCTTCAACGCTCTATAAGCTTTAATCGACTCTTCTCTACCTCGTACAATGATATCAATATCGCCTACCTCTAGGCCTGGTAGAATCTTCTTTGCAAGCAAGCTACCAGTAACTCCTATGTATTCTAGGTCTATACCCCCGTATTCTGCTATTAGTTGTTTTAGCCTCCAAGCCTTCTCTCCCAACACTCCCAGATGTCTTGGATCGTTATTAAACGGGTTGAGACAATATTCTACTAGGTTTAACGGTATTGCTGGAATACTCGTATCAAGGTTTTCATCGAATAATATGAACCCGTATTCTCTTGCAATCCTATAGCTTTCACCAAACTCTTTGATCTTAGTATTATCTAACCCGTATCTCGGGAGAGCTATTACATGGTTTCTAGGATGGTAGCATCCTTTAACTATCCATAAATAGTCTCTAACCTTTACTAGTACTCCATCAACAATTATATCGCAGTTCATGAGTATTTAACCTGTACTCATACCCTACTATTATATTAGTCCTATGGCTCTAAGAGATACTATTATTGGCGGGGTTGTAAGTGTTAGTACGAGTGTTGCTGAAGCAGCATACTCGTAGTCCCATCTATGTATTCTTGCGAGAACAGTGTTTATGAGGCCTGGGGGCATTATTGCTTCTACTAGTAGCTGGTAGAATCCCTGAACTGGTATTGGGAATACTAGGAGTAGGATATAGTGTATTAGTGGTGATATAGTGTAACGGTATATTGCTTGAAAGAAGATAAGCTTCCAATACCTTCTTATCACGTGTGTTGTTAGGGGCATTGAAAAACCCACTATTATTATTGAGCCATAGGTTGTTAGACTAGAGACTATGCTTGACATATTGGTTACTAGAATCTCTCCTATACTGGGATAGTAGTAGTGGGCTAGTATTCCCGCGAGAAAGCCGTATATTAATGGTATTTTGATAATGTTTTTCCAAATATTCTTCTCAGCTCCAAGGAGTCCTCCAACAGCTATATTATATGATAATAGAACTAGGCTATAGAGTGATGCATAGGTTACGTCATTGTAGAGGAAGTAGAGTATAGGGAATCCAAGGAATATTGCATTGGAGAATATAGAAGATGTTACAAGACTCTTCCTTACTCCTTCCTCAAGGTTTCGGAACATATACCATAATATGCCTAGTGATGATAGCACATAGAATGATACTATAATAAATATATTTGCATCAGCTATATCAAGGCCTCGTCTATAAAATATATTGAAGAATAGGAGGGGTAGGAGCCCATAGTATAGTATTTTGGTAAAGAACTCAACGAAATAGTTGAGTACACTAAAGTGTTTAACTGCAATGTATTTCAATAGGATTCCCAAACCCATTAATCCAAACAAAACAGTAACAATCTCGATAATCAATAGCTCGCCACCGAATCCAGTATTAATTCTAGTATGGTCTTGCTTTGAGAGGAGGCTTATGGGTTAATAAGTGATTCTCATGGGATTATAGATAAGCTTATCTAATATGATACTATTAGTATGATACTGAGAGTATGATAATATGAGTATTATTCGCCGCAAGAGTTTAGAAGAATTCCTTAAGAGTAAGGGTAGGAGGCTCCTCTATGGTAGGAGAAAGACGGGTAAAACATTCTATGCGCGACTAGTACTAGAAGACTATGATTACTTTATTGTTAGGAGAGGAGGCTTATTCTATAATCTAGTAGAGGACTTGGAACTCAATGCTAGAAGTTTTATCCGCTTATGTAGGAGACTAGATAAAGTTATCGTAGACGAATTCCATAGAGCACCACCAGTATTCTTTGATATAGTTCAATCCGGAGAATGTAGTGGCGAAGTAGTATTTATAACATCGACTCTTCACTACCATAAGAGACTAATTGAGGGAGTAGATGCTCCACTCAAAGGCTTGTTCACTAGCTATAGGGTTGGACTAATATCCCCCATAGACTTATTGGGGCATGAGTGGGCTGTTGAGCCGAGTAAAGAGTGGTTTGAAACCTTAGTATTCTACCAGGAACCCGTTCTCCTAGACCGTAAAATAATGGATATAGTTATCGGTGGGAAAGATATAGCTCAAAGCCTAGTAGGCGAGGTATTAAGCGAAGAAGACCAGGTAGCCGTGGAAAGGTTTAATGCAATCCTAGAAGCAGTTGCAGCTGGGAGAACAAGGTTAACTGAAATAACAGGATATCTCTACAGTAGAGGTCTGTTACCCAAACAAACGACCTCGCTGATAACAAAGTATATGGATATAATGGTGAAAATCGGATTACTTGAAAGAATACCAGTATGGGGTAAGAAGAGAAGACACGTATACAGACATGTATCTCCACTAACAAGCATACAATACTATCTACACACTAGGTACGAGCACTTCGACATACAGCTTCCATGGGGGTTCCTAGAAAAAGCTGTTTCACAATACCTCCCACTACTAGTAGAACAATTCGTTGAACGCCTACTAGCCGAGGCCTGGGGACTTAAACCAGTAAAGATACTAGAGCCAAATGAAATAGATATCGGGCTAGTAGAGTACAAGAAGCTTAGAATAGTGGGAGAAGTAAAATGGAAGAACAAGATATCTAAGAGTGAAATAAAAAGAATAGAATCAAAACTATATAGCTATCCTGAAGCCGAGAAAATACTCATAGTACCAGTTGAAACAATAGTTCCGGAAACAGAGCTAAAAATACTAGATATAAGGAAAATGATAGAACTAGCGAGAAAGCAGAACCTAGCCCCTAAGCTCAAGTAATGCTAAGAAAAACCCAATACTCCTGTGCAAATGCGGGTAAAGTCTACGCGTCTCTCTTAAACCTATACCCGGAACCCCTAGAGGTATTCTGGGTTCAACTAATCTAAGCATCGAATACTTTCCGAGAACGCGGCTTACTACACCCTCGTTTTCCTCCAAGGTTATCGTACAAGTAGAATAAACTATTCTAGCACCGCGAGCACCGAGCCAAACAGCTTTTTCCAACAACTTCTCCTGTAGCTTAACCATTCTAGCAATATCTACTGGTGTAATCCACAATCTAATCTCTGGTGAATGACCTATCCTACCAATACTCGTACAGTCGGGATCCAATACAATATACTTAGCCTTCTTATTGAACGGGGGCTTCAGTACATCAGCTCCAACTGGTTCTACGCATTTAGTTGCTCCCAGCTTCTCTGAGAGATTGCTCATCGTCTCTATTCTTCTCCTAGAAATATCTACTCCTACAATATAGGATTTACAACCAGTTATACTAGCAATATGGAACGCCTTCCCACCAGGAGCACTACACAAGTCATAAACAACTTCACCGCGTCTCGGCTCTAATACATGGGCTACAAGAGCTGTTGCACGATTCTGAAACACAAATAATCCATCACGATACTCTCTTAAACGACTAAGCTTCTCCCTACCCTCTAGAACAAGCAGCATATCAGGTAATAACGGGTCTTTCTCAACCACCACACCATGTTCTTCAAGTACTTTTACAAGTCTATCCCTACTAGTCTTCAACAAGTTAACTCTAATCCAAGTAGGCTGAGGACCGTGGAGAGCCTTAACGAGTTCTTCAAGTTCTCTTTCATCTTGCACAAGCTTGTTCTCCCAAATATAGTTTATAATCCATTTCGGAATAGAATACCTAATACTAAGCCTGTCAACAAGTCTTCTCCTCATGAGACTAGCATTATAGTCGAACTTTCTAGTCTCTTCCAAGCATTCCCTACTAATACCAGTCTTGCCGAGAAATCTTTCAATCCTATTAAAACCTATTTTACGGAAAACATATTCATAAACGAGAATCCTAATAAGCCATTTACGAAGACAATTATATCTCTCAACACTTAGCCCACAAGACTCGTAAACAATATAGTCAAGCAACAAGTAGTTGCGCAGGACACTCAAACCCAAAGCGTTAAGCATAGGCAAAGCCTTAGCGACAACACGATACCTCCTAGCAAGATAATCCATAACACCACGAAAAGACTCACGACTACGCTCAATAAAACAGAAAACACTTGCTAAAAGAGGCTCAGCATCAAAACTATTAATCCTAAGCCTCAAGACAATCCATCACCACAGAGGAAAAACTATCGGTCAGCGAAGAGTTCAGCACCCCCTCCAAGACACCTTCGGGTCAGCTCCGCCGGAAGACTACCTCATCTACTCAACACTTTATCTCAAACAACTATAATTATCTTATCACTTTCTCGAGGAATTGTTGATATGCTCTCTTAACCTCTATTCTACTAGGCTTAAGTAGTCCATGTTCTGTTATAAATGCTGTAAAATACTTGCCCGGTGTTCTATCGAATAATGGTGTCTTGGTCTTGAAGTCTTCTATCTCGTATTCTCTTTCAAGCAATGGTATCTCATAGCAAGTTTTCTCCGGGTGGATCTTATAGGCTTCGAAGACCGCGTATACTTCTAGTCCGAGGTAGTGTGCAAAGTATGTGAGAGGCATGGTTCCAATCTTATTGACTATACATGCATCTTTTCCAACACTATCAGCTCCAACCAATACTAGATCGACTTCTCCGAGGTAATGGTTGAATGCTAGATCCGGTACAATTATTACATTTAATCCGTTCTCCTTTAAATCCTTTGCAAGGTATATGCCTTCTCTTCCAGGACTAGATTCTAAGACTATTACCTTCATGATATTGTCTTTAGATTCCAATAAGATATCCCTAACAGTACTAC
>JALUDQ010000214.1 GCA_027043985.1 Desulfurococcales archaeon | reverse complement strand
TTTGTAGACAGTATGCCTAGCGATGAAGAAGTATACGGGCTTCTCAGACCCTATGTGGCAGAATGGTTTCGTAAAAGATACGGGAAGTTTACTCCACCTCAACTAATGGCTATACCCGAGATAAAGGCTGGGAATAGCGTCTTAATATCTAGCCCTACGGGTACAGGTAAGACACTTGCAGTATTCTTAGCCTTACTGGATACTCTATACGAGTACGCTGAGCGGAAAGAACTTGAAGACCAGATATATGTTGTATACGTTTCACCTCTTCGTGCACTAAATAATGATATGCACCGAAATCTACTTGAGCCTATTAAAGGCATTACGGCTGAAGCAGAACGTATGGGCTTTGATATTCCCGAAATAAAGGTTGCTGTAAGGACAAGTGATACTAGTCCTACAGAGAAGCAGAAAATGCTGAGAAACCCACCCCACATACTGATAACAACACCTGAATCGCTATCAATAATATTGGTGGCACCAAAGTTTAGAGAGAAGCTAAGGAATACTCGCTGGATAGTAGTTGACGAGATCCATGAGATAGCTAGTAGTAAGCGTGGAAGTCATTTAAGTCTTAGTATTGAAAGACTTGAAAACCTTGTGGGAAGACCGCTAATTAGGATAGGTCTTAGCGCTACAATAGCGCCACTAGAAGAGGTAGCAAAATTCCTTGTAGGATTCAATGACGACGGAATACCGCGTCCTTGTAGGATAGTAGATGCTAGATTTACTAAGCCCATGGATATTAGGGTTATATGCCCCGTAAAGGACTTGATACACACACCAGCTGATGAAGTAAATGAGGCTATATATCGCGTCCTAGTAGACTTGATAAAAAAGCATCGCACAACACTTGTTTTCACAAATACGAGGAGTTCTACCGAGAGGGTAGTATATAAGCTACGCAAGATATTTGAAAAGGAAGGCATACTTGATGCAGATGAAATAGAAGCTCATCATAGTAGCTTGAGCAGAGATTTAAGGCTAAGTGTAGAGGAGAAGCTTAAGCGGGGAGAATTAAGAGTAGTTGTGTCGTCTACGAGCCTAGAGCTAGGAATAGACATAGGATGGATAGACCTAGTTGTATTGCTAAGCAGTCCTAAAAGCGTTTCCAGACTCCTACAACGTATTGGTAGAAGCGGACACCATATAAGACAAGTTAGTAAGGGCAGAGTTATAGTAGTTGATAGAGACGACTTAGTTGAGAATACTGTTCTAGTAAAAGCTGCACTTGAGAGGAAAATAGATCATATAAGAATACCTAGGAACCCTCTTGATGTGCTAGCACAACATATTGTAGGCATGGCTCTTGAAAGGAAGTGGCATGTAGATGAAGCATATAAGCTAGTGAAGAGGAGCTATACATTTCATAACTTAGAGTGGAGCGATTTCATTAACGTCATAAGATACTTGTCGGGGAAGTATAGGGAGCTATTCGAGGATTCGAGAGTGTATGCTAAAATATGGTTTAATGAAGAAGAGGGAGTTTTTGGTAGGCGTCGTGGCTCAAGAATGATATATTATTTGAATACTGGTACGATACCCGATGAGGCGAAGATAAGAGTCTTTACATTAGACGATAGGAAATATGTTGGTGACTTAGAGGAAGAATTCGCTCAAATCCTAACACCCGGCGATATATTTGTATTAGGAGGACGAACATACGAGTATGTTAGAAGTGATGTTAATAGAATTTATGTTAGAAGAGTTGAGGGAATACGTCCTACAGTGCCAAGCTGGTTTTCCGAAATGTTGCCCCTAGCCTTTGATTCAGCGCTGGAAGTTGCAAGATTTAGGAGAATAGTATCCGAGATGATCACAGAGCATCCTAGAGAGAAGGTTGTAGAATGGCTTATCAACGAGTACTTATTGGAACCCCATGCCGCTGAAGCCATATACGAGTATTTTATGGAGCAACTATTGTTTACTAACGGTATAGTACCATCAGATAGACTATTGCTTATAGAATTATGGGATGATAGAGAAACCTTCAACATTATATTCCACACACTATACGGTAGGAGAACAAACAACGCATTGTCTAGGGCATACGCTTACCTCCTTTCACAGAGAACCAATAGCAATGTTAGAATAACTGTATCCGACAACGGCTTCATGTTAACACTGCCATACAATAACGTTAGCATCGACATAATAGATCTCGTCTATAGTCTACGAGAAGACAATATTGAGGATATATTAAAGAAAGTTCTAAGGTACACAGAACTCTTAAAGCGCAGATTTAGACACTGTGCCGAAAGATCCTTTATGATACTTAGACGCTACAAGGGAGTAGAGACAAGCCTCTACCGTAGACAAGTAAATGCACAAACATTGTTGAGGATTATAGAGCGCGTTCCAGACTTCCCCGTCCTAAAGGAGACCTTTAGAGAAATACTTGAAGATTACATGAACATAAATGCTGCTAAGAAGGTATTAAACTGGCTCCATAACGGCGTAATAGAGGTAAAGGTTATAGGACCTAATACAGTACCAAGCCCATTTGCACACAACTTGGTAGCACAGGGCTATAGTGATATAGTATTAATGGAGGATAGGAAAAAGCTACTAGAACTACTCCATAGACGTGTAATGGAGGTTATAGCGACTCGTAAGACAATAATCGCAGGAGATAAAAGCGGTTTAGACGAGCTGGCTTAAAGCCCTTCTAACATTTTCTGGTAGCTTCTCATACTCTATCTCTTCAGCATCATCTAAGTCGTACTCCCAATCCTCCTTCTCCTTACGCCTACCCTCCATCTTTACAATCGTATGACGAGTCTCCTTGAATACAGATACTATTGGTTTACCATCAATTGTTCTAGCTAGTTCAACGTAGAATACGTCTTCTCCCTTCTTAACAATGTATTTTTTCTCTACTTTCTCAACTGCAACGCTCTTTACCATACCGGATTTCCCTCCCCCTACTACCTTTAATCCACTATATAAGAATTTTATTACAACATGCTTAGCCCAATACCATTATTACTAGAATGTGATCCCAGAAAACTAGTTCTACGAGTTCAACGTATTTTTCTCTGCTTGTGTGGGAAAAACCAAGTCTTTCACTAACTGGGTCAGCTAAAGGAATTGTCTTCATCCATTGTGTCTGGTTGGGGAGTATTCATCACAACTGCCGTAACTATGCTGCTATATTATTTTTTCTAGGCCAGCAATTCTCCTAAGGATATCTGTACGAGTTATTATGCCAACTGGTTTTCCGGAAGAGTTTATTACGAGGAGTCTGCCTATGCCTTTATCTATCATTAGCTTTATTGCATCGAGGATGTCTTCGTTATCTCTTATTTTGACGACTTCTTTCCTCATGTATTCTTGTACATTTGCTTCTATGTTGTTTTCGGTAACGGCTTTAGCTATATCGGCTGTAGTTATTAGGCCTATGACGTTGCCATTGTGGTCTAGTACTGGGGCACCACGTATTCCGTGTTTGAATAGTACTTTTGCTACGTCACGAATACTTGCTTCTGATGACACTGTTACTAGGTTTCTTGATGCTATGTTTATTACTGGTTCCCGGGGGATGCTTACTATTCTGTTTATGTCTATTACTATTTCTTTTCTTAACTCGTCAACAAATAGTACTTTGCCTTCTATAACTAGTCTATTAGAAGGTGTTGGGCCTAGGGTTATATTGTCTCCTGGTTTGATTAATCCTAGATCTCCCGCTACTTTTAGTACTGCTCTATTACCCATGGGGCTCGTTATGTCAAGTAATTCTATCCCCAGGATACCTATGTCTAGCTCGTTTCCGTCTTTTGTAACTCTTATTGCCTCATAGGTGTGAGCATATATCGGCATTCTAATGTATTCGAAGGCTTTAAGAGTTGGCATATAGCCTCCACGTGGACCAGTCTTGCTTTCAATAAATCCCATGGCTTTGAGACTCGCTATTATGTTTCTCACCGTTCCCTCGTCTTTGCCCACCATTTCGGCTATGTCTCTACTCTTTATCATTCGACCATGCTTACTGTAAAGTTTTATAAGTGCGAATAATACTTCGCGTTGAGTATATGATAAACGATAAAGGATTCCCGGTCACCTCTAGATATTTTGTATATGTTTCACTAGTCTGACCGTGTAGAATCTATTATGCCCCTATTTATAAACTAGTTGGTTTATCACAAACAAAATTGATTACCCTTGTTCCTCAACATTCAATATATTCTTCAGTATCTTTGAGGGTACTTTGAATACTTCTTTTGCAATAGAATACACGTATTTATCATCGGGTATCGATTTCTCGAACCCTATTCTTAATGCAAGCGATTGTTTTAGCGCCTCCTTGGAGACACGGTTTTTAACCTCTCCTTTAGCTATTGCTTCTGCAACACGGAATGCAATATAGAATCTCGTATACTTTCTCAACGTGTCCTTATGCTCTGGGAAGTATTCTGCAAATTTTCTCAGTAGCTTATGGAGTTCTTCTTCTTTTCTAAATCCTAGAATAACCATAGTGAACATTACGCGGAGTATTCTTGCTAAAGTATTAGGCTCTAGAGAACCGCCTAGCAGGTTCAATACTAGTTCTCTTACACCGTGTTCTCCTCTTAAGACGAGCTCTATTATTCTTTCAAAGGTCTCCTCGTGATAAAATACTTCATCGAATATTTCACGGTATTCTTTATCTAATCCTAGACCATATTTACCCACTATGTATAAACTGGTAAGCTCTTTATCATATAGGTCCTCGGGTGTTGCCTTCCCCTTAAAGGGTGTTATTCGCCGCTCTTCATAGTATTTCCTTAGCAACTCCTCTATTTCCTTTCTCTTTACACCGCCTTCTGCATAGTATTCTATGATCTTAGTCCACAAGTCTACTAGCGTATTTATTTTCTTCCTATAGGGGTTTCTCTGAGTCTTTGAACTCATTGATTAACCCTCTACTGATTTCTTTTAACTATCTGACATTCCAAAGACTTTAGTCTTGCTTTTTTCGTTTTCTCTCCAATATATGTAGTACTACCCTCTTTAAAGCAATATTCAAACCCTTTAGTCTTGAAACAACCCATACCCTGCCATCATTGTATATTATTATTTTAACATTCTCCCCTCGAATCCTCATGTACACTTCTATTTTCGACCTACGGACTTTCACCTTATCTATCTCTATATCTATCCAGCGTCTACGAGCCTCAAAGTATAGATCCCTAAGCCACGCCCATTCGTCACTTGACTTAGCCACGTCTCTCCTCCCAATGCTGAAACCCTATATTCATTAAGACAATATTAATAATTATCCTAGACGAAAACAATTATACAGTGATCATATATGGAAACCCGTGAAAAGAATATTTACGTACTAATGATAAAAGACACGGTATGCGAGCCTCCAAGATATATTGAATTGTTTGAAGCCAAGTACAATATAAAGATAGTAAAAGCCGGAAACGAAGACGAACTAGTAGATAAAGCATTAGCCCTCTTAAAAAATGGTCAATCCATTGTAATAGCATCAGAGTTGTCAGATAAAAACATAGAAAAAATACTATCCGAAACAAACCCGAGAAAACAATTCACCGCATTCAACACTATCAAATCACACCAATAACGATAAGCTTAAAAGACCAACAAACAAACAATAATAGCTGGCGGGGTAACACAGCGGGGTAGGGTAGCCAGGTTAGCCCGCGGGGCTCATAACCCCGAGGTCGGTGGTTCAAATCCACCCCCCGCTACCAGCCACCGACCCCCGCCACCATAAATAATCCTATTCTAGTTGACTAGATCCGACGGGTCAGGTTTTATTAGTTTTAGACTGTGTAGTTATACTTGGTGATATGGTATTGAGTTATCGTTATAGTAAGGATACTATTTACTCCTTACTTAAACGGCTTTGTTCTACTATATCTGTGTCTGGCCATGAAGAAGAGATACGCGGGCTTATCATTGATGAGCTAAAACCCTATGCCGATGAACTGTGGATTGATAGTCTTGGAAATGTTATAGCTGTTAAGAAGGGTTCACGTGGTTCCGGTAGGTTCATGGTTGCAGCACATATGGATGAAATAGGGTTAATGGTGACTCATGTAGATGAGCGTGGTTTTATTAGGTTTGCTCCTATAGGTGGGTGGAGTGAACGTATTCTACCAGCTCAGCGTGTACTCATAAAGTCGCTTGATGGAAAGAATGTTGTGAGAGGTGTAATAGGCTCTAAGCCTCCTCACGTTATGAAGCCCGAGGAAGCTAAGCAAGTTATACCTATGAACAACTTGTTCATAGATATAGGGGTTAGTAGTAGAGAGGAAGCAGAGAAACTAGGGATAGGTCCTGGAAGTATTATTGTATTAGATAGAGATGTTGTAAGACTAGGAAACCCCGATATAGTTTCGGGAAGAGCTTTTGACGACCGTGTTGGCGTTGCAACTATGATAGAAGCCTTTAAGGCTCTTGATGACCACGAGGTAGACGTCTATGCTGTAGCAACTGTTCAGGAAGAAGTAGGATTAAAGGGAGCTAGAGTAGCCGCCTTCGCTATTGAACCACACGTAGCATTGGCTCTAGATGTTACTGTTGCAAGCGACGTGCCAGGTGTTGAGGAGCACGAACAAGTAACCAAGATCGGTAAGGGGCCAGCTATTAAAATAATGGATGGTAGGAGAGGGTCAGGACTAATAGCTCATCCGGCTGTCAGGGAGCTTCTAATAAGAACAGCAAAGGAGGAGAACATACCCTATCAGTTAGAAATACTTACGGGAGGGACTACAGATGCATCAATAATACAGTTGAACAAAGAGGGTGTTCCAGCTGGAACAATATCTATACCCACAAGATACATTCACTCACCAGTCGAAGTACTCAGCCTAGCTGATGTAGAGAATGCAGTAAAACTAACAATAGGCTTTACTAAACGTTTAACAAGTGAGTGGATAAAAGAGAATTTGAAGAGAAAAATTAAGTAATTTCCTTAACTGTAAACCTTCTTTCTATTATATCTAATTCTTTAAACAAAAGTAAAGAATAATAACTTTGAACACCTATTGTTAGTATAAGCTAAGAATTCAACATGTTAAATTTCAAAAAAGGTGATAAAATATGGTAAAATTAAACGATCTCACCCTACGTGATGCTCACCAAAGTCTTCTCGCAACACGTTTAAAAACAGAGGACATGATCCCGGTTCTCGAACTCTTTGATAAGGCTGGGTTCTATGCCCTAGAAATGTGGGGTGGGGCAACTTTTGATGCTCCTTTAAGGTATTTGAAGGAAGATCCTTGGGAGAGGCTAAGGATTATAAGAGCAAATATAAGGCGCCCCAAGCTAATGATGCTTCTTCGGGGGCAGAACCTCGTAGGTTACCATCACTACCCCGATGACATCGTTGAAAAATTTGTTGAGAAAGCATATGAAAACGGCATAGATATATTCAGGATCTTCGATGCATTAAACGATTATAGGAATCTTATAACAAGCGTTAAAACAGCAAAGCGGGTTGGAGCTGAGGTACAAATATGTATAGTGTATACTATAAGTCCAGTACATACTCTAGAATACTATAGGAAACTAGCTGAGGAGGCAAAGGCCTTAGACGCTGATACTATAACGATTAAAGATATGGCTGGGATCCTTGAACCCTATACGGCATATGAGTTAGTGAGGATGATAAAGAAGGAGGTGGGGCTACCAGTAAATGTTCACAGCCACGCAACAGCTGGTTTCGGCCCTATAACCCTAATAAAAGCTGCTGAAGCTGGTGCTGATCTCTTAGATGTAGCTGTTTCAACTATGAGCATGGCTACGAGCCATCCACCCGCAGAGACTATAGCGTATATTCTGAAGAAAAAAGGCATGGATCCGGGAGTTGATATTAATATAGTGTTAAAAATAGCAGAATACTTCTGGGAGGTTCGTAAAAAGTATAGAAAATACGATTATATATACAAGGGTCCAGTAGTCGATGCAAGAGTTATAATACACCAGATACCAGGAGGAATGCTAAGCAACTTGATATCGCAACTAGAACAATACAAAGCTCTAGACAAGTTAGAACAAGTCCTCGAAGAAGTCCCTAGGGTAAGAGAAGACCTTGGATGGCCTCCACTAGTCACTCCGCTTTCCCAAATTGTTGGAACACAAGCTGTAATGAATGTTGTCTTAGGTGAACGGTATAAGATAATAATTAAGGAGGTAAAAGACTACGTAAAAGGACTATACGGTAGACCACCAGCCCCAATAAAAGAATGGCTTGTGAAAAAAGTATTAGGAGACGAAAAGCCTATCAATGTCAGACCTGCAGACCTATTAGAACCAATGTATGAAAAGATAAAGAAAGAATTACCGAGAGACCTAGTAGAAAAAGAAGAAGACTATCTAACATACGCCTTATTCCCAGAAGAAGCATTAGAATTCTTCAAGTATCGCAAAGAGCTTAAAGAGAAGACATTAAAGGAATACAATGCCAGGATCGGAGAGAAGACCATAACAGCTATAATAGAAGAGGTAGGCGAAGACTCCTATAGTGTTAAGATAGGAGATCAAGTATTTAA
>JALUDQ010000213.1 GCA_027043985.1 Desulfurococcales archaeon | reverse complement strand
GAGCCTATGTATTCTCCGATAACTCTAACCAGTAGTCCGTATTGCACTATAGACACTCCAATAGTATAAGGCTCTCTTATCCTTAATTAACTCCTAGCTTCATGGAGACAACGCATTATGTCGTATAGGATCTTCTTGGAAACGGTTACGGGGTCTAATTGATGGCTCCTAACTCTCATCACTAGTTCTAGGATTTCTCTATCACTTGATAATTTCTCCTCGAGTAACTGTTCGAACCGTGCTTTTAAGAGCATGTCTAGTTCTAGTAGCCTTCGCTTCTCTCTACGCTTACCCAATAGATTCTTGTCTTTTAGGAATGCATAGTGTTTCTTTATTGTATCTAATAATTCCTTTACACCTCTATTCATTACAGCTGCTGTTTTATGTATTGGGGGCTTCCATCCACCTTCTCTTACAATGTTTTCTAACGCGAATTTTACTTGATTGTAGGTTGTTTCTGCTTCTGGTCTATCAGCTTTATTGACAATGTATATGTCTCCTATTTCCATTAAACCTGCTTTAAGCATCTGTATTTCGTCGCCTGCACCTGGTATTATTGTAACTATTACTGTGTCTGCTACATTCATTATCTGGACGTCGCTTTGTCCAGCTCCAACAGTCTCTATTATAACGTAATCGTATCCAGCTGCATCAAGTATTTCGAGTGAGAGAAGTGCTCTCCACGGTAGTACTCCTTCTCTTCTAGCAGGCATGCTACGCATAAATACTCCTTCATCAAGATACCGTTGCATTCGTATACGGTCTCCCAGTAAGCTTCCACCACTTAGAGGGCTTGACGGGTCTATTGCTATTATTCCTATTCTCTTATCCTCTCTCCTCAAAAGCTTAACTAGCCTTGATATTAGAGTGCTTTTTCCTGCACCAGGCATGCCCGTTACTCCAATAACATGTGCTCTCAGCGTGTTGGGCCAGATTATACTTGCTATGGGTTCGAAGTTTTCTATTGATTCCTCTATTAATGTTATCAGCTTAGCTATTGCTTGTTTTTCTCCCTTTAACGCTTGCTCCGCAAGGTCTATGAGGTATTGTTTGCTTGTTTTTTCCACTATCTATCAACTCTTCATTAGAAGATCGGAGAGCTTCCTAACAGCATTCTTGTACAGGGATATACTCTTCGTAGTGCTCGGATCCACCTTATACATTCTTGCAAGATAAACCGATGCTAGTCCTCCAACAATTGTACCATATATTAATTTCTGGAAATACCCGTTACCATTAAGTCTTAGTATTTTTGTTGGAAGACCGAGTTGTTTGTAATAGTTTTCTGCAAAGTTCATGAGAACTTCTAAGGCCTCGTCATCCATATCGTGCACTATTAACGCACCCCAGGGATATCTACCATTTCTCTCCCATCCTACAATATCGTTATGACCCCACTCTGGTATGATTTCTACTTTGACTGGTACCTTAGAGTTCTCGTTGAACTCGTTTTTGAGCCTCCAGCCTAGGCCCCAGTACTTGTTTGGTACAACAATTATTGGAATGCGGTCGTAGAGGTCTTCGGCTATAATCTTAGCGTCCTCAACAATATTATTCATGTTCTGGCGAAGGAATAATACTAGATCTTCCACCTCTTTGCGGGAGACAAGCGTTAGATTCGATGAATCAAGTACGCCTAGAGCCGCCGTTAACATTTCGGGTAAGGCTGCACGGGGTAGGAGGTTTTCCGATACCTTTACGTATGGTATGTTTTCTTCCTCAGCCTTCTCAAGCAATATACCGTTAGAAGCTATTACAACAATATTTAAGCCGCGTTTCAATGCTTTATTAAAACACGAAATCGTTTCAATAGTATTACCGGAATAGCTGACAATAAAGACGAGATCTCTCTCATCCAGGAACAAGGGTAGCTCATAGTCTTTAACCACAAGTACAGGAGGAAAGCCCGGCTTATGGAATGCGAGCATCGAAACATAGTCTCCGACTACTCCGCTTCCGCCCATACCACAGAATACTATTGTCCTGGGCTTCAAGTGTAGGCTTACCTTACCCCAAGACTCCAACATGTTACGGAACATGTCTGGCCATCGTAGGTAGAGGTCTTCCATGCGATCACCACTATTCAGTCCTAGCTTTTGTAGCCTAGTTTTTAAAGTATAGTCCCAGAATACTAGTAAATAGACCTATAGTAGAGTTTACCTTTGGCTTAGTGGTTTTCTAATACCACTATGCCAGACGCCTATATTCTTAAGCCCTACTAGTCTACTATAATGCTATAGTCTCCTTAAAGTCTACGAGGGGATAAGGTATTGAAGACTAAAAGCCTTCTTTCAACAATATTAATGCTACTACTAATATCATCACTAATACCGGGCATGCTCTTCCAGCAACCGCTTATAGCAAAATCTCAGAACGAGCCACTTTACATAGCCTTTGTATGGCACTTCCACCAGCCATGGTATAAGAATCCATGGAATGAGAGTCAGAGCCTCTTGCCCTGGGTTAGACTTCACGCTATGAAGAGCTATTACCACATGGTTAAGCTCATAGCAGATTATGGTGGGAGAGTCAAGGTTACCTTTAACATAGTGGGCTCACTGATAAAACAATTAGTTGACTATGCATCGGGTAACACTACCGACCCCTACTGGGATGTCTCGCGTACGAATGCCTCCCAGCTTACGGTTGATCAGAAAGTATTCATCTTACAACACTTCTTTGATGCAAACTGGGATAGACAGATATCTCAGTGGCCTCGATACAAATACCTACTTGATACTAGGAACAACTTGCTCGATCAGAACAATAACAACTATACGGCTATTGTAGATGACTTTACTGTAGATGACTACCGAGACCTACAAGTATTATTCAACTTAGTATGGTTTAATAAGGAGATATTATACAATGATCCTGATCTAAGGCCTCTGTGGGAGAAAGCTGTTAAGAGCAATTATTCAAGTACACCATTATACAATTATACTGAGTGGCAGATAGTATTAGACAAGATAAAATACTATATTAATGCTACAATAGATATTTGGAAAACAGTTGATGCTAACAACTGGTCTGAATTCATAACAACACCGGGCTTCCACCCAATAGCGCCACTCCTAATAAACACCAGTAATGCTCTGAGAAGAACACCTGGATCAGTAATACCCTACCCATACTTCTCTCATCCAGAAGATCTTGAGGCCCATATAGATATATCAATTAATCAATACTCTTATCTTTTAGGACACAAGCCAACGGGTATGTGGCCAGCTGAAGAAGCTGTCTGCGACGAACTATTACCAATAATAGCGGCTAAAGGCTTCAACCACCTCATAACAGATCAGAGCATACTCAAAGCATATCTCGGAGGAAGAAATCCCAGCGCTCAAGAACTCTACGCTGCCTGGTATAGATACGTGCAGAACGGTACTAGTCTAGCTAAAGTATACGTATTCTTCCGCGACATAGGGTTCTCTAACCTAATAAGCTTTGACTACGATGACTGGCTAGACCAATACGGTTACAATAGCACTAATCCAGCAAACAATATAAGTGATTGGGAATACTATAAAGGAGCAGCCCAAGACCTTGTCAACAAGCTCTACAACATCTACACAACCTATGGCGGAGGCCACCTAGTAGTAATCGCCTTAGATGGAGAGAATCCTTGGGAATGGTACTGGGATGATGGATGGGTATTCTTAAACTGGACCTATCATCTAATAGACATAAACACTAGTCTCGAAGCAGTAAGCCTACAAGACTATGTAAACCTAGTCCAACAAGGACTGGGCTACAGCTATGAGCTAGGCTACCTACCAACTGGTTCATGGATAGACGATGATGGTGACGGTATAGGAGACCTCATGCGATGGATAGGAGAATGGGAAGAAAACGCGGCATGGAGTCTTTTACGTAAAGCAAGAGAAGACCTAGGAGCCCTTGACCCCAATAAGACGTTAACGAAGGCATGGTGGTACATGTACGCTGCAGAAGGTAGCGACTGGTTCTGGTGGTATGGAAGAGACCAGGAAGTACCCGGTGAGGAGAACTTTGACAACTTGTTCAGAGAATACATTGAATTCATCTATAGCGAGCTAGGATTATCGCCTCCAACTGATCCATGGCCCGTGGATCAACCAATACATTATAGGAGCCAGACACAAGTACAATGGGTTGGAAGAGAGAATGAAGCTATCTATGTATTTAATGGAACTGATATTAACTTCACAGTAGAGGTATATGGCAACACTTCTACTAATACAACTGCCGATCCAGGTCAATTACCGGGTATCCGTCTAATAATACATTGGAGCCCCGTAGATGAGTGGGGTGGGAGATGGAAGGAGCCCCACTATGCTCTAATGGACTACTTAGGCGATTCGGGCAATAATGACGTATATAATTACACGTTTAAAGACCTACCTCCGGGTAAGTATGAGGTAGTGGTTATAGCTAATGCTGGCTACAACCAGGATCATGCTTGGAGCGACGCTTATTCTACTACATGGTCTATTATAGGTAATTATCGCATAGAAGTACTACCCACTACAAATGCGACAATAACTAATGCTAGTATTCTCGGCGCTAAGATTCTTTGGGATTATGGTTTAACTAATGGATACTATGATGTAGCGTCAGCCAATATACTAAATACCAGTACACGCGATATAATAGATGTTATCGTAAAAGTATATGCTCCCGGAGAAGACCCCAACTCCATATACGCAATACTACATTGGGGTAAAGTTAATACCTGGGGAGGGACATGGTGGCCTATAAACGACTACGTCGGCGAATACCTCTACAGCGATAGCCAAGGATACCATTACTACAAGATACCAGTAAACATACCTAAAACCGGAGCATATGAAGCAGTAGTACATGTAGTAGCATCAAACGATTACTGGGCTAACTGGAATGGAGCGAATATGAAGATAAACGTTACGAGCCCCGTGCTCGTAGTATTTAATGCTACTACACCGAGCACAACGCCAACGGGATCTGCTGTATTTGTTGCACCCAATATAGCTAATTGGAGTAGTGCTGGATTACTGCTTACAGCTAATAGTGAGTTCACGGACGTAGACTTATTCTCAAAGGCATATGATATACAAGTTAACACTGTACCTAATCCGATACCTGAGCCTGGTTTTACAGCGTTGATAATAGCTGTCTTAACCCTAGCATTGATAGTATTATTGAACCGTAGGAGGATCTTGTATGCACTAGTATTATTATTGTTGATAGCATCAATTGCCTCTATGATACCTAGCATATCCCAATACGAGATAAAGATCGACGGCTACCTTTATGACTGGGTTGACGACTGGATAGTGGGGACAAGTACACCTAATGTTACAGGAGGTAATGGAGCCAATATAGCGAAGGCGTGGGTGACGTGGAATGATACTCACTTATTAATAGCATTGAAGACGAATAATAATGAGAGCTGGAATGTTGCCTACGGTATAGCGATAGACTATGATTCAACCGACTACTCGGGATATAATGGTACAAGTGACGCATGGGGACGAACAATAGGGTTCTCTAATGCAACAATATTCCCAGACATCATGGTTTATGCTTGGTGGCAGAGCGGCAATAATACTATAACAGCAGCCGATGTAGCAATATGGAACGGATCAACATGGATCTATCACGACTTCTCAAACTTCAACGACAATAACCCAATCTTACCCGGATCAGAGATAGCGTGGACTGGTGGAGAAAATGGCTTACAAACACTAGAGTTATCATTGAACTGGACCGCTATCACAGGACAAAACTTTACATCAATGATAGGAAAGACCTTGCACATAATATTCTTCGTTACCGGAGATTCTGGAAGCTCTGCTATAGTGAAACTACCATATGAGGACAGTATAAGAAACACGTTAACCTCCTGGAGGAGGGGAATTCATCTACCAGTAGGACTACACGTAGAATACAAGTATACTAGAGGATCATGGAGCACTGTTGAGGGAACAACAAGTGGTACAACATGTGTTGACATAGCCAACCGCATAGTCGACGTATATGATCCGGGGAACGGTATGCTAATACTAAACGATACAGTTGACTGTTGGGAAGGCTAATTGATGAGAACAAAGTTTTTAACAAAACCTTTCTTTCTCCATATCTACACATTATAGAAGGAGGAAGCCATCACTATTAACCCTGTCTCTATAGCTGCAGCAACAACGAGTAGAATGAATACTAGTAACAATATAGTTGCTTGCTGCTTCAACCTCTTTTTATACTCCTCCATAGAGATCTTCTTAAACACCTTAAGCCACGTTGATACACCGAAATCTATTCCCGTACTAGCTGCAAGTATTACTGCTGGAACCTCTAATACGCCGTGAGGTAACATGGCTGCAACAGAGAATACTGCTGGGATACCTGTTGTTGCTTCAAAGTATACTACTAGAGCTGATACTCCCGCTCCATTAACCAACATTATTATGACTGGCGCTACAACTGTTATACCGAGACCATAGGATAGGGGGAAGGCTATGAATAGGTTATGTTGTAGAATGTAGAGGTATACTTCTAGAGCTCCCATAGACAATATCTCGTTGACATCACCGAACTCGTTCATTACTTGTTGCGCCATATCCTCCCATACTATTACTCCAACAACGATACCCACAGCGAAGGCTATTGTGCTTACAAGTATATAGTATCTTATTCTCCACAATCCTTCTAATAGTGTCCTAAAATAACTCATTAGGATTCACCAGTTACTTCCAATCAAACCTATTATTTCTCCCGCCGGAAAAATCTATTGCAGACGGTGTAGGAGATGAGCATAAACGATTATGAGGGTATAGTAGTTATAGGTGCTGGTCCTGCTGGTAGTGCTCTCGCATATCTTGCTAAACAGTACCTTAACACTAACATGATAGTATACGAGGCTTTAAGGAGACCTGGTCTCAAGGCTTGTGGGTGGGGTCTTCTCCGAAGCGTTGAAGACTACATTGGCCCCATCCCTAGGGAAGCCGTTTTAAACAATATCAAGGGTTTTAGGATATATGTTGACGATAGACTAATAATAGACTATGGGTCTAAGAGAACTATAGCATATATGGTTGATAGACCCCTACTAATGGAGAAACTATTAGAACATAGTAATGCCAAGGTATTATTAGGGCATAGAATTAGTGTAAGAGAAGCCGTAGGGATTCATCAGAACTATTTACCAGTAATAGCTACTGGTTTCCAATGGAGACCTAGAAATAGGAGACTTATACTTGGAATAGAATATAGAGTTAAGAACGCCCACATAGATGAACCGGGTCTCATGGAGGTATGGACTTGGTCGGGTATTGTGGGGTATCTATGGGTTTTCCCCTTCAATAGTAGAGAGGCACATATAGGTATTGGTGGCACACTCCCCTACGCTGAGTTAAAGAGACTATTAGACGAGTTTATTAGAAGTGACAAGAGATTCGAGAACACGCGTATCGTTGATAGGCTTTCTGGCTATGTCACAGTAAGTGGATTAGACAAAAAATTCCTAGACCCCAGTATCCCGGTTATCGGTGAAGCCATGGGAGCAGTCCTACCATTAACTGGTGAAGGAATGAGGCCTTCTATGATTTCTGCTTGGAGCCTTGTTAAGGCATTAAAACACGGAGATTGGAGGATATATACTAGAATACTCGAGAAGACCAGTTTAACTAAAAGCATTGAACTACAGTATAGGATACTACGACATGTTGAGAATCGTAGAGCACGCTTAAACGTAGATAAGCTTAGAAGTCTTGTAAGGGATTGCGAGTGGCTCGTCTACGAGCTGGCTTTTGGCAAAATGAATACATGGACTGTTCTAAGAGCCTTACCCTGTGGGTTGAAGAAGGCTTTGATTATAGCTTCGCTTATAAGACGATATAGTGGTTAGTGTTTTAAAAAGTTGTATTATAGGGTGGAAAATCTACTAGGATTAGAGTGGTATGTTTCCGTGTTTCTTGGGAGGTACTCTTACTCTGACCTCGCGTTTAGTTAGCAATAGCTCTAATGCCTTTATTAGCTTGGGCCTAGTTTCGTTCGGCTCTATTACATCGTCAATGTATCCTCTAGAAGCAGCTACATAGGGGTTAGCGAGTTTCTCACGGTATTCCTTGGCAAGTTTCTCTAGGAGTTCTTGTCTCTCCTCAGGCGTCTTGGCTTGTGCTAATTGTTTACGGAATATTATTTCAGCTGCTCCCTCAGCACCCATTACCGCTATTTCAGCTGTAGGCCATGCTACGACATAGTCCGCTCCAAGGTGTCTACTACTCATAGCAATATAGGCTCCACCATATGCTTTCCTCACTATTACTGTCAGCTTTGGTACAGTTGCCTCACTATAAGCGTAGAGGACTTTTGCTCCATGCCTAATTATTCCGCCGTGTTCCTGGCGTGTACCGGGTAGGTATCCGGGAACGTCTACGAATGTTACGAGGGGTATATTGAAGGCATCACAGAATCTCACGAATCTTGCAATTTTGTCAGATGAATCTATGTCTAATACTCCCGCCATGTATGCAGGGTTGTTTGCAATTACTCCTACTACATGGCCGTTT
>JALUDQ010000212.1 GCA_027043985.1 Desulfurococcales archaeon | reverse complement strand
TACCAGGAATCCTTTTTGTCTAAGTTTCTCAAACTGCCATCGGATGAAGGCTTTAAACTGTGGGTCTATGGTTGTAAACTCTCTTCTCCAATCAATACTAAAGCCTGTCTCTGATAGAGACATCTTGCTTATTTCGTGGAAATACCTAGCCATTGTTAGGGGATCGGTTAGCTTTGGTATGATGTCTTCGGGTACTCCATACACTTTCCTAAACAGGTTTAATAGCTTCTCATCTCCTTGTGCTACCTTTTCAGCCATAGTTAAAACTGGTGTTCCAGTATAATGGAAGCCTAGGGGGAATAAGACGTTGTATCCTTGCATTCGCTTGAATCTCGCGTAGGCATCGGTTATACTGTATACTCTAGCATGCCCCATATGTGATGGTCCATTAGGATAAGGGAAAGCTGCTGTTAGGAAGAATTTAGGCTTACCGGGTTCTGGGTCTGCTTCAAAGATGTGTTTTTCACTCCACTTTTTCTGCCATTTCCTAGCTATCTCTAAAAGGTGTTTAGCGTACTCGTTATGTGGTTTAACATATATGTTCATTCGGGCTTCAACAATACGCGCCACCCCTTGCGACAATATAGCTTACACCTCTATCGTATTAATATCTTATTTTCGACTCAATGGCTGAAAGTCTTAGAGGCTCGGATTAATAGTATAGTGTTACCCCATTCTCCTCCATTTTTCTAGTTTTTCAGTCTTTTTCCTAAGCTTCTTTAACTCCCTATAATGTTCTTTGCAAAGATATACTCTGTTATGCTGTACTCTTAGCTTATAACCATGTGATTCCAGTATCTTTGCTTCCTCATAGCTTACTGAGTGTTCTGCTTTATTCTTGCAGCCCTCAACACTACATTGTTCTCCTCGAGAAACCCTTCCCATTATAATCCTCCAATCACTAGATAGTGAGGGTCAGCTAAAAATACTAGTATTATCGCTTGTTCTCGTAGAATATGGTGTAAGGACTCCTTGTACAAGGTTCTAGGCAGAGAACGCTTAGGATTGAAACGCTATGGGCGATACATTGTCGAGTTTTCTACTAGCTGGCCCCTTGATGCCAGAACACTATATCTTGTATCAGAGTTTACTTCATGGCATCCGGGGTATATTAGGCTAAGAAAGACTGGAGATAGGGGTGAGGCCTTAGTAAAGATATGGGATGGAATATACCATTACATGTTCGTAAAGAACGGCTACAACTATTATGTTGATAGTGAAAACCCCGATAGAATTGAGGGATTTAAACCATTCCCCGAAGTGAAGGCAAGCTTTACGGCTTCAATAGCCAATATAGGAGTCTCCGCCATAGAAGAATTGTTGGAAGAGGGAGGGTTCCACGAGGAACACATAGTTCACGATGAAGGAGACCCCGTCTTTCTCTCAAGATATTTAGACTACATTGTTATACGTTTAAGGACTTTGAAGGGAGAAGTTGATAAAGTATTATTAAAAACAATATGTGATGGATCACGGAAAACAATTGATATGGAGAAGGTATTATCCACTAGACACCATGATTATTTTGAGGCAATAATAAGGTGTAATAGTCTTCGAGGATACATGTTCACACTAGAAGTCGACGGTAAGAAAATACTATATGGGAGTGAAGGAGTAGTAGAGAATCCCTCGTATATAATACCAGTAAGAATAGAAGGAATCAACAGTTATCAATGGTACCTCGGTGCAATATATTATTCGATCTTTGTTGATAGTTTCGCGAGATCAAATCGTGTGGATAAGCCGTCAGAACTCATTAGGAAATATGCTCCAAGAGAACGAGGCTATTATGGTGGCGATCTCGCAGGCATTATTGATAAAATAGACTATATCGGAGAACTCGGCGTAGATGCTGTATATTTAACACCTATATTTGAATCAACAACTTATCATCGTTACGATGTAGTAGATTACTATAAAGTTGACAAATACCTAGGAGGCAATGAGACGTTTAAGCAGCTTGTAGAGAAATTACATGAGAGAAACATTAAGATAATATTAGATATACCATTGCATCATACATCAGTATGTTTTCACGGATTTAGAGACGCATTAAAGAAGGGCGAGAAATCACCATATTGGAACTGGTACGTATTCTTGAAGAGACTTGATGAAGTACCAGCTGGGATTTTGGAGAAGCTCTTAGAGATAGTTGATAGCGATAAATGCTCATGCAGAGAAGTGTCAAGAGCGTTCAAGGGTTTGAGGCCATTCTATGAGACGTTTTATGGTGTGTGGTGCATGCCTAAGCTCAACTATGATAATGCTGAAGTAGTAGACTACATGATCAACGTAATCGACTATTGGAGCAATAAGGGTGTTGACGGGTTCCGCTTAGATGTAAGCCTAGGTGTACCCGCAAATGCTATGAAAGCC
>JALUDQ010000211.1 GCA_027043985.1 Desulfurococcales archaeon | reverse complement strand
GTGGGTAGAATGAAGATCGCTATCATAGGTTTGGGTGCTGTTGGAGGATTATTGGCATATATGGCGCGGCGTGTTAAGCCTACTGTTATATATCGTTCACCTATTTACCGTGAAGCAATTGAGTGTTTTGGCGGCGTTTATATAAGGTTATCCGATGGTAGGGAGGAAATTGTTAAAGTAGACCATGGATACGCTAATGAGTTCGAGGACTCATCCTTTGATACTGTTTTCATCACAGTCAAGGCTTATGATACTAGAGCTGCTGCTATTGAGGCTTCAAGACTCGTTAAGGATGGAGGAGTTGTTGTTGTCGTTCAGAACGGTATTGGTGGTTTAGAGGAGGCAATGCATGTTATAGGGGAGGGTGGAAAGAAAGTTGATGTAGCGTTGGGGGTTCTAACTTATGGTGTTACCAGGTTGAGGGCAGGTGCTATAGAGGTTAAGGGAGTGGGGGAACTCTTACTAGGCTTTAAGGAGGGTCGAGGGGATCTGGAGCTTCTTAGGAGGGTGGCTGAGTTATTAGATGGGAACGTGAGAGTTGTTGAGAATATAGAGCCTTATCGTTGGCTGAAGGTTATAGTTAATGCTGCTATAAATCCCCTAACTGTTATAGCGAATGCTCCTAACCGTATTGTTTTAGAGCTAGATAATTTTTGGGAGCTTGCAGTGAAAATCGTAGAAGAGGGAGTAAAGGTAGCGGAGGCTTTGGGTGTAATGCTTCCTAGAGATCCCTTGGAGGCTGTTAGGGAGGTAGTTGAGAGGACTCGTAATAATATATCGTCTATGCTTCAAGACTATAGGGCTGGGAGGAGAACTGAGATAGATTATATTAATGGTGCTATTGTGAGACTAGGCAAGGAAAAGAATATAGATACCCCAGTAAACTATACACTAACATTACTGGTTAAAGGGTTCACGGAGCTGAGAAGGTTATGAGGAAAAAGATACTTCCACCTCATCTTATTAAGATGAAGAAGCGTGGAGAAAAAATAGTAATGATAACAGCCTATGATTACCCCACAGCGAAAATTGTTGATGAGGCTGGAGTAGACGCTATTCTTGTAGGAGATTCTCTTGGAATGGTAGTACTCGGTTATTCTTCAACTCTACCAGTTACTATGGAGGAGGTACTTCATCACTTGAGAGCTGTGGTAAGAGCTAAACCTCGAGCCCTAATTATAGGTGATATGCCTTTCCTAAGCTATGAGACTAGTATAAGAGATGCAGTACTAAATGCTGGACGCATGTTAAAGGAGGGTGCTGAAGCAGTTAAGATTGAGGGTGGAGTAGAAGTTGTCGATAAAGTAGAGGCTATGGTTAAAGCTGGCATACCAGTTATGGGCCATGTAGGCCTGACTCCTCAAAGAGCATTAAGATTAGGCGGCTATAAGTTGATGGGCAAGAATGTTGAACTCGCCGAGAAGATAATAGAAGATGCTAAAGCCTTAGAAGATGCAGGAGCCTTTGCGGTAGTCATAGAGTTTACTGTAGCTGAAGTTGCGAGGATAATAACGGAGAAGCTTAGTATTCCAACCATATGTATAGGCTCAGGGCCTTGGTGTGATGGACAAGTACTAGTTATCCATGACGTACTGGGTTTATCTGAGGAGACGCCACCTTTTGCGAAGAGATACGTTGATCTATCAAGTATAATAAGAGACGCTGTTAGCAACTATGCCAAAGATGTTAGGAGCGGGGAATTCCCATCAGACGAGCATACAATGTTTATGAAGAAGGAAGAATACGAGAAGCTTGCTAAGAAGCTGAGAGGATAAGCTTTTAGGGTAGGGGGGTATCCTGGATACCAGGGTATCCCAATTTGCCTCTCTTTGATCCACAGCCAAAAACAAGTAGAAAAGACTTCTATAACCGCGAAAAAGAACTAGAACTATTCAGAAAATATATTGAGAAATCACCTCTCACACTAGTACTAGGTCTCAGAAGGTATGGTAAAACATCACTAATATTAACAGGACTCAATGAGTCTACTAAGCCATATGTATTCATTGACTGTCGTCTTCTCCCTCAAGGCATGTTAAGTATAGCCGACTTACTCGAACTCTTTGAGAAAGCATTCAATGATTTTATAAGAAGACACCACCGCATAAGGTATAGGTTGTTAAAAATACTTGAAGGTATTAAGGGAATTCGCATCCATGGTATAACAATAATGATTAACCCGAGGAAAACAAGCTTCAACTCTATAGCTGATATACTCACAGCTATAAATGATCTAGGCGAAGAAATAATACTTGTGATAGATGAAGCACAAGAACTTAGGAGATTCGCTCGTTATAGAATGGACAGTATCCTAGCATACGCCTACGATAATCTACGCAACGTGAAGATAATATTATCTGGTTCACAAATAGGACTCCTATACCGTTTCCTAAGAATAAACGATCCACAAGC
>JALUDQ010000210.1 GCA_027043985.1 Desulfurococcales archaeon | reverse complement strand
TAGCTGCTCCTACACCTTCTGCTATACTACCTGTTTCCTCTCCTTCAAGCTTTAATGCTGCATCAACAGTTATTATTCGGCTTATATTACCATTCTCCTTCTCTACTAGTTTTTCTATTGCCTCACCGGGCTTACCTACAGTAGCTCCAGGTCCCTCCGCCTTTACTACGTATACTAGCCTTCCATCTATCTCAGTGATAGAGTATACTGTTTCTTCTACGATAGGCTTTCTCGGGGCATTGTATGTGAGTCTATAGGCGACCAGAGGGCCTAGACCATCGCCTATCGGTAAACCTTTCTCAAAGGCGTCTAGGGATTTATGGTATGCATCAGCTATCTTGAGAATAGTCGGCATGAGATACGCTAATTGCATAACTAATATGAGGTTACTTGTCTTCTCACCGAGCAATAGATAGTGTCTAACAACCTTGTACAAGTAGTTCAATGCCGACGTGACTTCTAATACTACCTCTATATTACTTAATTCGTGCTTACTTTTCTCTCCAAGATCTTCAACTAGTATTCTTCTCACATTATGACGACGAGTATCTAATATGTGGGCTAGTCTACGAATAATATCCGTTGGCTCTATACTTACAGGCTCTATTACAAAGAACTCTGTTAGCTTTCTCACAGTCTTTTTAGGATTCTTTGAACCAGCTAAAGCCAGAAGCTTCTCAGACCTAGAGAGCGCATCATTTAAGAGTTTCTCAAGTATTGCCAGCTTCGACTTTAAGTTGGCTGTAAGGAACATTAACTGTAGTTTTTGCCCTATATTTGTGAACATCATTAAGAATAATGAGATCAATATTATCGTTGAGATTATTCCCTGTATATCACCATCCAATAGTTTCAGACACCTCTCAACTTTCTCTACGCGTTACTCTGGCTTAAAGGGGTTAAACCCCTCATTTAAGTTTAGTTGTGACAATAACCTCTTTATCTAATACAAGTATGGTGTGCTCGAATTGTGCCACCATACCGTTTCCAGCTTCTACAAGTATGGGGTATCCGAATATTATCTTCTTTGACAAGAGTTTTTCCATGGTTTTCCTCAATCTCTCTACATCGCGTTCAAATACGTCTTGAAGCCATCTCTCTGTAAAGGGTAGTGTTTTGAAACGCTGCCTAATAGTGTTAAATAATTTCCTTTCATCGAGTGTAAGTCCTTTTACCTTGCCTGTTTTCCATAAGGCATGTATTGTTATAGTATCTGATTCAACTACGAATCCCTTACCATCTGTGCCAAAGGGCTCTATAGCGTATGCTCTATTAGGCTTAAATCTTGAGAAGGAAATTCTTTCATAATAGTTTGGGATTGATTCACCCGCATGTATGATGAATCTATCAAGACTGTGCCCACTTAGATTTTTTATTGGCTTATAACCATGAGACCTAAGGGTATCCTCAACTATTTTTCCAACCTCACTAAACTTTACTCCCGGAGACACTATTTTCAAAGCCTTATCAAGAGCCTCTCTAACAGCATCCAGTAAGGGCTCATATCTCGGGTTAAATGAAACAGTGACTGCTGTATCAGCAATATATCCGTCTACATGTACACCTAAGTCTATTTTAACCACAGAGTTCTCTGGTACTATGAGTTCATCGCCTATTATAGGTGTCCGATGAGCTGCTTCCTGGTTTATCGATATATTGCAGGGAAATGCTGGTTTACCTCCAAGTTCTACTATTTTTTTCTCAACTAGTTCGGCTAAATCTAGTATTTTCATTCCAGGCTTTGCTATCTTCTCCGCGAAGTCTCTTACACGAGCTGCTATCTCTCCTGCCCTAATATAGCTCTTTACCTCCTCCTCATCCACTTAAAACAACACCTATCAAGACGTTTGATCTCGTACACCTTAAGGTTATATCCTCGGTACATTATAACATATACTGGTGTATATAACTATGGGATACGTTAAATGGCTAGGTCACTCAGCCTTCGAGATACTACTAGATGGCAAGAAAATACTAGTAGACCCATGGCTCGAAAACCCGCTCTCACCAGTAAAGCCAAATGAATACCGTGATGTCGACTTCGTAGTAGTAACCCATGACCATGGAGACCACCTGGGCAACGCCCTAACGATACTAAAGAATAGTAATGCTAAATTCGTTGGAATATATGAGCTAGCAGTATACATGCAAGAAAACGGTATACCTGGAGAAAGAGTGTTCGGCGGCAATATTGGAGGTCCAATGAAAATAGATGAATTAACATTCATACTAACACCAGCATACCATAGCTCGAATAAAGGTTCTCCAACTGGAGTAGTCATAAAGGGAAAAGAAAAGATAATCTACCATGCAGGTGACACAGGACTATTCTATGACATGAAGCTTATAGGAGAACTCTATTCCCCCGACATAGCATTACTACCCATAGGCGGATGGTTCACAATGGGACCAATAGAAGCTGCTAAGG
>JALUDQ010000209.1 GCA_027043985.1 Desulfurococcales archaeon | reverse complement strand
TCCTTGAACTTTATTATAGTCTTCAATGCCTGCTCTAATGCTACGAATGGATCATACTCCATATTCGCCTTTATACTATTTATATCGGCTTTAACAGATCTCAATATTTCTAGTCCACGTGGATCAAGTAATGCCAGACTCTTAGCCATACCCTCATATTGTTGTAAGAGATGCTCAACAGAGTCCATGATAGCCTTGTTCAACATCTCGGTCGCGCGTAACAGTTCTTCTACTGTTATCTTGGTTAAATCTATTTCACGTACTTCTCTTGGAACCTCTAATTCGCCTCCAAGACTCTTGAGGAGTTCTACTGCATCGAGTAGTGTCGCCCTCCTAACGTTAAAGGAGCTCTTCATGTTTTCTATAAAGCTGGAGCGTAGGGCTTCTAGTTTCCCACGTATCTCCTTAACCCTACTTATTATAGGGCTTCGGAGGAGTTCGAAGCTTCTAGCTTTAAGGCTCCATGAGTATAGGTCTTTTGCCTCGTCTTCAAGCATGTTTAGGTCTAGTTCTAGTTTCTTAAAGGTTCCATGGAGAGTTGGTATTAACTCAATGGACTTCTCTATTTGCCCCTTCAAAACATTTATCTGTGAAAGTATTTCTTCGAGTCTCTTCTTAATCCTCTTCCTAAGTTCTTCTCCCTGCATTCTCAGCTCTGATAAGGCGTAGAATATGTAGGGTGGGTAGACGAAGGCTACTAGTAATGCGAAACCGTGGAGGATTATGAGTTCTTGTTTCTCCATAAGTGTCTCAGAACTATAGCCTAGCGGGGATAACGCGTTAAACATGTATAATCCAGCTACTAGGCCTATCCATAGGGCTACTATTGCTAGTATTGGGAGAGAGAAGGCTAGTATTAGTGAGAGAGACCCCTTCTCTGATTTCCTAACGAGTTTGTACATGAGGCGTGTTAGCTCGTTGTTAATGTAGGAGTATATGGCTCCACCTAGACCTAGACCGAACCATATGGTTAGAGTAGCTATTGTTACAGCAATACTATAATCGGTTAGAATATTCTTAGCGAGAACCATTAGTGATGCGGCAATCGCAGTCTTCATCTCCTCTGGGCTCATATTACTCATATCAATAACACGTGGGCGTAGGTTACCTAAACCCAGCTTCTCTATTAGTTCAGAGAGTCTTGCAGTAAGTAATGGTTCCCCGTGGAGTATCCTCGTACGGTTTATCTCAGTGAATATGGGGACAGTTCTATTAACATTTAATGGCTGCCCACTTGCCCGGGCTGATGGGGGTAGGTAATAGGTTACCGCGTAGATTACGGTATCTACTGCTATACCGTGGGGGGCAAACTCTTGTGCCTTTTCATAGCCGTAGTCAACCATAGTGTAGGCTACTTGTATTGGTAGAAACAATGAGAAGTAGACTAGGAAGAAGAGACCTAGACCCTTAATGCTCTTCGCCTTTACGACACGTGCCGCACTTAGAGCAGCAAAGAGTAGGGGGATTGAGAGGTAGGCATAGGGGGTTATGAATAATAGTATTGCAGTTAAACTAATATAATATGAGACCAGTTCGAGTGGATGTTTAATTGTAGCCGCTACAACGAGTGCTACTATAAATGTCGCTATTAGTACGCCATAATATGCTCCACGAGCATAGGGATCCTCCAATGTGTTAAAGAGTTCGGGACTAATACTCCTAAGACCTAAGGGGACTGCTGCCTTAACGGCAAAGAAGTAGTAGACGTGGTAGACTATTCCTCCCACGACTATTAGTGTTGTTATAAAGCTAGCAATCCTAAACCTGTTAATATATGCGAAGAACCCCGCTATAATACCAAGTGCTACAGGTAATGCAGCACCCTCGGGTCTAGTGAATATCGCTAACGTGGGTGTTAGACTAGAAGCCCATACTATCATTATGAACGAGTAAACTGCTGCGAGAACACGTGGTCCATACCTCTTAATGAAGTCGAGCCAGTCCATGACCGTGTAAACCCCCTAAGACTATGTGTCATTAACTATTACTGAGCTAGGCTACGAGCCTTAGTCTTTGAGGAGCCTAGGTAGTATAGTTGCTTGTAGAAGTATTTGTATCTAATGTCCTTTAATACAAAACATATTGTGTAATCTCAGCATTAGTGAGGAGTTCAATTTATTTATCTCAGCAAGACCTATTGGTATACGGGTATAATGCTTGTCCGGGCTAACTGTTATCGATGAATACGTTAAGTTTATTGAGGAGAACTTTAAGCCCCGGAAATATCGTGTAGCAGTAGTTGTTGCCTCTAAAGAAGCTGTTGATGCTTGTAATAGGCTTTCAGCCTGGGTTGGAGAATACGAGTACTCTGTATTATTTGTAGAAGGACATGAGAAAAATATACATGTTAGTGTCGATTACCGGGAGCCATGGTATCATAGTATTGTAGATGTCTCGGAATTATTTAGGGAGCATAGATTATATGCTGATGTACTAGTACTTGTAGCCGAGTTTAATAGGCGTGAAGAAGTACCAGTATTCTATCATATAGCGAGCGAATATAAGAAAAGGTATCCTTGGGGAAAAGTTCTATTATTTGCTATAGTGCCAAGTCCAGGTGCCGCCATAGAGTACAAGGCGCTGGCATACTCTTTGATGCGGGAACTACACTTGAAGGATAAAGCTGATGCTATAATAGTAGTTGATCCCAGGAGACTAGCAGAACTCAACGGGTTATCTCTTAACGGCGTACTCGTTTACAGGTTTAGTGGTCTAGGAGAAATAATTGGAGCAATAGCCTCGGGTGATGTCTTTCTAAAAGAGATAGAGAGGTGGAAGGATAAGCGTATATGGGAGATAGCAAGCTTACTCGGAGTAAGCATGGCTATCTATGGATCTCTAGATAACTTGTTTAAAACACTAGAATTTGGTTTACTTACAACTCCGTGGAGCTGGAAGAGTGATGTCCTAGCCCTAATACTTAGAGCTGAGAGTAGGGTAAATATTAGAATGGATGACTTGAGGCTGAGTTTTAACGAGTGGGCTTCAAAGAAGTTCGAGAAGCTTGTAAGCGTTATAGTTGACTATGGAAAGGCTAAGGGAGGCGTTAGGAGAGTAACAATAGTATTACTGGGTAGGCTTAGCAGTGAAGCCGAGAAAGAAGTATTAGGTGTCCTGGAAAAAGCTTTTAGAGAATACATGGGTGGAGGACAATAAATACTCGTTATTATTGACTTTTCTGCCCTGATTCAAGTGATTTACGATATAGTTCTTCTAGCTCCTCTATAGTATAGCCCCATTCTTTGAGGAAGCTTCTCATAAACTCTCTATCACGGGGGTCGCTTGTCTCATAGCTGTGTCTTAGAACCTCGTATATGTCTAGGTTTTCGGGTCTCACCTTGCTAACCATTACTAGTATGCTTATAGTCCATGGGTCTATGGGTGCTGTTTCACGGAAGGCTATACACCTGCTGACCTCGCCCTCAATGTATCCGGCTAAGCTGGCTTCTACTTCTTTGCGTAGATCCTCGCTCCACAAGCCTACTGGCGAGAGAACTGTAACCCATATACGGTCTGTACGGAAGTCTGGTTTTAAGCCAAGGTTTGTTGGGTTCTTTAATTGGTTTATGATTGTCCTCATAAATTTATTGAATCTCTGCTTGTCTAGGATCTTCATTAAGGCTTCCTCACTCTTCAATTCCTCAGCTTTACCCATCAATAGTTTTTCTAGAATCCTTATCTGCTCTTGATGGCTTAGCTCGGCAACTCTTGTAAAGACTTTCTCAAGTCTTGATATACTTGCTAGTTCTTCGTGGAACTTTTTCTCGAGTTCTCCTATACGCTCAATACTCTTTCTATACTCGCTTGTAACAGCGTATAGGTTCCTTATATTAGAGAGTATATCCAGCTTTGATTTCAGCTTATCGTATTCCTCTTGGGCTATTCTACGCTCTTCTTCTAAGCGTTTAAGTGAGACTTCTAGTTCACGTGCCCTGAGCTTGTATTTTCCTTTACCGAAGGGTAAGAGTCCTCTAAGCTTTGACTTTACCTGCTCGTATTCTGCTCTCGTTCTACGGAGTTTTGATTCAACTACTTCTATTTCTTCTTCTCTACTCTTTAATTCCTCTTCGAGCCTTCTTATAATACCGGATAAAGCTATAACTACGCTCTCAGCTATCTTTGATTCTTCGGCTGGCGTGCTTGTAAGAGCATTTACTACTTGGAGGAGCGTGTTTGCTTCAGCTCTAGCCTCATCTACTAGTGGCTTAATCTTTGCACCCATTATAACATATAATTGCTTGGCTAGATCGGTTACCTCAACATACAGTTTAACGAAGTTGAAGGCCTCCGCCAATAATCTCAGTGTATCAGCGAAAGCATTTATCAATGCTTTTTGTTCAGGTGTAAATCTTGGAGCACTAACGGTTATACTCTTCAAGTCCTCTACACTAGTATTAACAGTTCTAACGAACTCGTCTATTTCTTCTTCAGCTCTACTCGCTGTTTCATAGAGCTTCTTTACAAGCGATATAACATTGTATTCCGTTGTACCCTCTTTTACCTCTATATTAGCTATGATATCGTAGAGTGTCTTTACTATCTCGTCTAACGATACCTTTACATCTCTTGCACGCATCAAAACATTGCGGGCATACTGGGGGGTTGCTCGAATAGAGTTTAATAGCTCCTTTAAAGCGTCTTCAGTGTAACGATTGGTCTCTCTAAGATAGTCTGCATAAGCCTCTAGAAGCTGCTTTTCTTTTTCTTCTAATAATTTTCTTATATTTGCTATAGCATTTAGCTTGTCTTCGACTAGTTTTGCTAGTGTCTCAACTACTTCGAGCTTATACTTTAATATCTCAATATACTTGTCTATGGGGTAATAGACTTTCATCAACGACGTGACGACTATGTATGAGTCATCGTCCATTCTACCAGACTGCAAGTGGTCTAATGCGTCTGCTACATCTATTGACGCAATAGTGTGAAGCATATCAACTATCTCAGAATCTATTACTTCATGGGTTAGCTGGAGGCTTCCAAGCTTATTGTAGACTGGTCTCATGGGCACAAAGAAGAACGCATAGAATGGGTTCTCATAGGATTTACCAAAGGTCTCAACAACCCAGCGGTTCTTTCTAGGGCTTAAGAGGAAGCCTAGCTCCTTTAAAGCTATATAGCCAGCCACCTTCACGTTAGGGTCATCTGCTTCTACTGGGAGAATACTTAAGCCAACTATGGGTATACTTGCTCCCGCATGTTTTCTGAGATGTCTTGCAAAGTCTACTACTATACCGCTGCCCGTTCCACCGCCAAGTCCGAATACTATTACCGAGATATTGGAGCCAGGGTTTCTTACAAGTGTATCCTTGTATTCCTCGATCATACGTTTTATTGTCTCGAGTTGATAATAGTTTAGGGCGTAGATGCTTTTAGATAGAGATCTCTTCCTAGCAACTCCTCCAGCCAGTGGGGGGATCTCTATGGAGGTTGTAACAATTGGTTTATAGTTTTCTCTTGAAATATTTACTCCATCCATTCTTAGGAAGTCCGGGTACTTGGAATATATGAAGTCGAACATTGCCTCAGGTGAGGGAAACTTAACTGATTGTGCTATAACCTTTATCCTAGTAGGTGTTATCCCCTTCTGGATCAACTCTCTCATAACTATGTCTTTGGTTGTTAAAAGCCGCCTAATATCACCGTCAGCTACATCTAAGGCTAATAGAGATATGTGTAGGTCTTCTGTTTTAGCGAGCCTATCTATGACTCTAGGATCTTTAAGATAAGTTTCAACGACGTTTGTACCCGCACCACCCAGTCCTATAGGGTGGAGAGTCGCGAAAACCCTTGATAAATAACTCAAACCACTACACCCACTCCTTTCTTCTCTTGAAACCCCTTAGTGGTATTTGATTAGAAACTCCTACCTTATATACTTGCTTTAGCCTTCTCAATGATATCTCTTAGCTCGCTTCCAAGTCTCCGGTCGAGCTTCTCTACTCTTACACTCAGTGCCTCCAAGTCAGCCGTTATACTGTGTAGTTTTTCTTCAAGCATTTTTGCTCTACCAGTTGCTCGAAGCCACATCACTATACCCACTATTACTATTATGCCTAATCCCCCCATTATCATATAGTAGAGGGATTCCTTACCCTCCGGAGGTTTTAGTACGGGTTTGCTCGGTATAGTGTTTAATAGATCTCTTGCTTGCTCTACGAGCCCCGTATTTGCTAGTCTCTCGGCTTCATCTATAATTGATTTAACCATGCTAAGCCATGTCTCATCTGCTCCTTCTGTTTGGAGGAGAGCCTTCTTCTCATTCAATAACTTACGGTATTCTTCAATTACCTCGTCTATCACCTCGTAGGTCTTAGCATCTATGGGATTAGCTGGATTATTCTCATAGAAGACCTTGATGACGCTCATCTTAACGGGGAAGTGTAGGGTGAGTCCATCAACTGTTCGTGTTGTAACTATTTCTGGTATCTCGCCTACGAGTGTAAGCTTTATCCTCCCGCCAGGATTAGCTATTATCACTATTCCCGTTTTATCACTAGTATAATTCCATTTAACGTTAACAGCCTCATCTACCGTGAATAATTGACCACCCTTATATTGTGCTAAATCCGTTGCAACAATAACCTTCACTTTTGGTGGAGTTTTTTCACCCATAGTTATCTCTACTGTAGCCTTGTAGGCCTTCCCGGCTAAGAGGTAAGGTGTCTCTACCTTCGGTCCCTCATAATAGTATAGCTCGAATTTTGAGACACTAATACCGTCTCCCTGAGCAAGAGCGTAGAGAGGAAGTACTAGCGACACAGCTATTATTCCCAGTAATACAATGGTTTTTAACGTCTTAATCATCACAGCATATAACACCTCTAGAAAATAATTATATGGTAGAGGAATTAATAGTTTAGGCTAAAGACAAGGGGGATCCATGTATACTCTCCTACAAGGTATGAGGTACGGTGAGCAAGCATAGGAAAGGGAGCTCCTATATCAGTAGGGGTATGGTGTTAACGGTATTTGATCCCTGGAATAATCCATTGTGTACTTGTCCATTCAAGTACAGCTTACACCCCTATACCGGCTGTAGCCACCAGTGTTTGTACTGTTATGCTACAAGCTACATTAAGGTTAGGAAGAGTATTCCTAAGAAGAATTTTATTCAAAGACTACTACGCGATCTTGAGAGAGCAGATCCACGTATACCCATTAGTATGAGTAATAGTAGTGACCCCTATCCACCGGAAGAAAAAGAATACATGCTCACGAGGAAAACCCTGGAAATACTATTGCCGAGGGGGTTTAGGGTACTAATAGTAACGAAGGGATCTCTTGTCTCCCGAGACAAGGATTTATTGTCTAAGGGTAACGCTGCTGTAACCATGACTATAACTACTCTAGACGAGTCTTTAGCCAAGAAGCTAGAACCCAATGCTCCTTCACCCCACGATAGGATTAGGGCCCTAAGAGAACTAGTTGAATACGGCGTACCCGTGGGGGTTAGAGTTGACCCGATAATACCTTATGTAAACGATGACGAAGAGATGATAAGGGAACTAGTTGAAACACTAGCCTCCATAGGAGTAGGCTTTATCGTTACCTCAACGTATAAGGCTAGACCAGACAACTTGAAGAGAATGAAGGAGGCTTTTCCGGAAATAGCCGCTAAGCTAGATAAACTATACCGTGTTGAAGGTACATGGATTAGAGGGTACTGGTACCTACCCTTAGAGCTTAGGAAGAAACTATTAAAACCAGTAATAGAAGCTGCTAGGAGACACAAATTAGAATACGCTACTTGTAGAGAAGGATTAACGAGTAAGGAATGGTTTAACGCTAGGTCATGTGATGGAACACACTTAATACCCTTAAGGATAATACCTAAGAAGAAAACACTCCTAGACCTATGAGACCTTAAGGATATGGAGACTGATACGAGTTGAGGAAAAACAAGCCCTGGATTGGCGAAAAGAATACCGTTTATAAGA
This sequence comes from Desulfurococcales archaeon, assembly GCA_027043985.1. Lineage (GTDB taxonomy): Archaea > Thermoproteota > Thermoprotei_A > Sulfolobales > WANQ01 > JALWGO01. The sequence continues at coordinate 791 of JALUDQ010000209.1, read as the reverse complement.
AGGTTACCCGCGGATACCTTCGGATAGGCTTAGTCTATCCTAGTACTTATCAGGTAAGCATATCTAGCCTAGCAGTAAACCTACTATACTATCTATTGAATAGCTTCGAGGAAGTATATGCTGAGAGAATAGTATTAGAGTCTAGTCCCAAGAGCATAGAGACAGGTTCACATATGAGGGAATTTGATGCACTCTTATTCTCTGCCCACTTTGAACTAGTTTACCCAGATATCTTGAAGATGATTAGGGAAGCAAATATACCATTATATGCTCGTGACAGAGGCAATGAATATCCTGTACTAGTTGTTGGGGGTCCAGCTGTTTCAGCAAACCCAGAGCCTCTTGCAGATTTCTTTGACGTAATAGTTGTTGGGGAAGCAGAACCAGTAATCCCTAAACTAGTTGAAAGCCTCTTAGAATACCATGACGATAAAAGGAAACTATTAGAAAAGTTGTTTGGAGAAGAAGGCTTCTACATACCCGTCTATGACAAACACGTGGTTAGGAAAGCTTGGGTTAGAGACCTAGACAACGCCTTCCACCCAGTAGAAGAGATACAAAACATTGACGTTGAACCAATATATGGTCGCGGATACATGGTTGAAGTAAGCCGTGGATGCTTTCGTAGATGCCGTTTCTGCCTTGAAGGACACGTCATGTTGCCTAAAAGGGATAGAAGTTTCCCCAAGATAAGGAGGCTTGTAGAAGAAGGCTTAGAGGCTAATAGTCTTAAACGAGTGATATTCTATTCACTCAGTTTCTTCGACCATAAGGATGCTGATAGAATACTA
>JALUDQ010000208.1 GCA_027043985.1 Desulfurococcales archaeon | reverse complement strand
GCTTTCCCGTCCATTCTCAAATAGAATTGATAATAAATGTTTCTTAGTATCAGAAAAACCCTTCTTATCCCTCACCACGCATTACCTACAAATACCTCATATAGGAAACCAGCAGCCATAGCTCCTACTACAGCTATTATAGCATAGGTTAAAACGACTTTCCATCCAACTATTCTCGAAGCCCCCATCATTGACGGTATACTCGTCATAGGTCCTCCTATTAGGAAAGCTAGTGCTGCAGCTGGGCTCATGCCTAGATGCCTTAGTGCATCTACGAGTATGACTTCTACTAGAGTAGGAGTATACATTGGTACGCCTATAATTGCTCCCAACATGATTCCTATGTTGCCACTAAGATATGCGGCTACAATACTTGGAGGCAAGTATGCTTGTACATAGCTTACGATTCCGACACCCAGTAGGACGTAGGGAAGAATAGTCTTAGCTAGATATCCGCTCAACTTGAAGCTAGCCCATAAGCGCTCGCATAAGGGTATTTTTACTCCTTCAACTCTAGCTTGAACCCTACTCGTCCTCCTATATTTCTCCTCTATAGCTCTTCCCCACGGGGTCTTCGCAATAATAGCCCCCGCTAACACAGCAACCCCTACGGCAGCGAGCATTCTAGCTAATGCTATTCTCCATCCAATAATATCTAATGTAAACACTATGGCTAGAATATTAGCGGCAGGAGCTGTTAGTAGAAAAGAAGTTGCAGGTCCTACGCCCGCTCCAGCGTATACGAGTCCGGCAAATATGGGTATCATTACACAAGAACATACAGTTAATAGTGGAGATATTAAAGCAGCGAGAATATATGAGCTCTTCCTACTACTACTGAGATAATTTAGCATAACTTGCTTGGGTACTAGTTCGCCAATAAAACCTGCTAGTAAGAAAGCAAACACTAATGCTGCTCCAGCACGTATGAGATATACTGTTACATATATTAACGGTAGTAGGAATGGACCGTAGGCTTTCATCTCATTTATGGTTGGAAACTTAAAGGGGGTAAAACCAGTAACCTTAGCGTATACAAAGTAGCCTAAGCTTAAAACAAATAGAATAAGAGGAGCTGAAGCTTTCAAAAAACACTTAGTATTCTTCATTTCAGCCTAAAACCTCACGTAAAATCTTCTCAACTTCCTCCTCACTAGGTATTCTTCCAGAAATCTTCAAGACCCCGTTCACGGCGAGCGAAGGAGAGATTACTACCCCATACTTCGATATAACATTTGGATCATTCATATCAAGTTTAACTACTTTAACCTTATCCTTAACACCCAGTTTCTCCACTACTTTTCTAACTGTTTCAAGAGTTTTCTTACACTTAGGACAAGGTGGTTCTACTCCTATAACTTCCACAATAATGCTCATGGCTTTCACACGGGTTTACAGAAAGAAACCCAGTATAAAATAATTTGGTTACAAAATGAAACAAACAATCCTTTATAAACTATATTAATAACTCATTGCACTAAAATATGAGAATTATTCACGCCCACCTAGTATGAGTAGTTTTAAATGGGGTACGATCTCCTTCTTCAAAGTCTCAAAGTGTTTGTCTCGCGTTATTAGCGTGAGACCTCTATTGTATGCTTGCGCAGCTATAATTAAGTCTACAGCTGGTAACGGGAACCCCTTCTTGCGTAGTATGGTTTGCCATTTAAATGCTAGGTGATAGTCCTTTTTCTCAGGGTATAGTATTTTTAAGGCGTACTTTAAGGCTGGAGGATACTCTATTATGGAAAGAATAGATACGTATCCAGGTATCTTCCGCCTAGCTCGTGCAACAATTTCTATTATCTCGCTAGTGTCGTAGAGAGTCTCTTCCACTCCCTTTCACCCATAAGACGATAATACTTTACCTCTTCATCATAGCTTCTTGGCTCTAAGTCCTTAGGATCAACACCTAATGCAGTAACCTCTTCTAAAACCTCATCAGCATCGACAACTGTTTTCGTCTCCTCGAGTTTTCTAAGATATTCTTCAATACTTTTCCTAACAACCTCACTCCAGTTAATCTCCTTATACCTCTTCATTTTCTCAGCCAATCTACGCGGTATACGTACAGTAAAAGTGACTGACACGTACAAACACCAATATACACATATTACATTTACGCTTATATAAGCACTATTCAAAAAGACGTCTATTGCCTAGGCTATGGATTATTTATAAACAAGTCTTATAGCGTTATGTTAGTGTAGAGAAGAGCTCCATTCCGTAATGTTAAAGTTATATTAGTCTCCTCCTAACTATTCTCTAAGAAGACGCTTGGTGGAGGGTTTCTCCAAGGTGGTTCTCGAATACTATGGTATGGGTAGGAGGGCTTTATCACGTGTATTCGGCTTGTTTCTCGTTAACGTTTTCTTAGCGTTTATGAGTATAGATAATATTCGCCGAGTCTTAGAGTTTAATGGCTTCCACATAGGCTTCCGCATCACCTTGCCCATAACT
>JALUDQ010000207.1 GCA_027043985.1 Desulfurococcales archaeon | reverse complement strand
CCATCACTGCACTTGCATTCTATGAATCTTATACCATAGATTTTCTCCAAAAACTCTCTCGTAACTACTAGTCCTGGTTCCTGATAAGCTAGTACTCTCCCATTATATAATACGAGTACTCTATCGGATAAGCTCAAAGCCTCCCATGGATCATGAGTAGTATATACTACAAGAATATTCTCCTCGTAGGCGAGCTTTCTTAGAATCCTTAAAACGAGGTGCTTGTTGCCTAAGTCTAAGTGACTGGTAGGCTCATCTAAGAATAGAATCTTGGGCTCTTGGGCTAGTGCACGAGCTATAACAGCGAGTCTTCTCTGACCACCGCTAAGCTTAGTTATAGGCCTATCAGTTAGTTCTCTAATCCCAAGCAGCTCCAATACACTTAGAGCTCTCTCTAAATCCAATTCTCTTGGAGCGGAAAGATATCCTACATGAGGTGTTCTTCCAAGCAATACGTATTCAAGTATAGTGAATGGGTACGGTATACTAGGTTCCTGGGGAACCCATGACACGATTTTAGCGTATTCACGTCTATCATAGCTTACCGGAGCTTTACCAAGAACCTTTATCTCACCCTTCACTGGTTCATCGAATCCTAGGAGGAGTCTCATTAGAGTAGTCTTACCACTACCATTAGGACCGAGGATCGCTACAACTCTCTCATCCTTTACAGTGAAGGATACTTCTCTTAAAACCATTTCATCCATGCCTGGATAATGATAGTACACGTTGTCTACAACGATTTTCTCCACTATTTCTCGCCTCCTATAGGCCTAGCATATCTTAGTATAGCCATAAACAATGGTGCTCCAAGAAAACTAGTAACAACGCCTAAGGGTAATTCTGTTACAATAAGGCTGCGAGCAATATCATCACACAATAGGAGGAGAATTGCCCCCACTAGAGCTGAGCCTGGAATAACCCATCGGTTGTCATAGCCTATAAGCCTGCGAACAATGTGAGGTGATAATAGGCCTATCCACGATATAACGCCTGCAACAGATGTAGCTGTAGCTGTTACAAGAGTTGAAGCCACTATTAGGGCTAGTCGGGTTAACTTAACGTTTACCCCTAGTGCTCTAGCTTCATCATCACCTAGTGCTAGGACGTTGAGAATCCATCTCAACGCTAAGACTACTATCGTGCCAGCTATTATTAGTGGTAGAGCATAAGTTACTTGAATCCAAGTAGTCCCGGCAAGACTCCCCATTAACCAGAATACTATTTGAGGCAGCTTATCGTAGGGGTCGGCGAGGTATTTTATCAATCCTATTACGGCTGAAGCAAAAGCAGATACAGCTATACCAGCTAAAACTAGTCTCAGAGTACTCCCACCATACCTTATACTAGCCGCTAAAACCCATGTAAACAATACCGCTAGTAACCCGGTAATTGTTGCGAGGAAGTGTACGTAGATGTACTGGAGGCCGAGAAGTATGGCTACAGCCGCACCAACAGCTGAGCCCTGACTCACACCAAGAATACTGGGACCAGCTAATGGGTTACGGAATAAGCTCTGCATAACAGCCCCACTAATACCTAGACTGAGGCCCACTAAGACTCCTATTATTATCCTTGGAAGCCTTATACCATAGATTACATTCAAAGCCTCATTATCTAGTAGGAGGCCTTGGGAGAATACGTTGTATCTTCCAATAAACATGCTTAGAATAAACAATAACGCGAGAAATAGGGACATTAAGACGAAAAACCTTAGCCTAGACATCATTGCATCATCACTTTCCACGAATCAGCTCCCAACCTCTTCTCAGGGTTTCCACAAGAATTCCTCGGGCCATCCAAAATACTCGTAGCCTACTATTATGTTCGTTGTATTCAAGTCTACCTGCTTTGATTTCCCTGCTCCTACAGTAAATTGTTCTAGGATTCTACCTTCTCCATCCTTTACTACTACTTTTAACGGTCTAGGAGAAGGATTATCTATTACTAGCTTATCGTCTTTAAGGCTTATTGATGCTCTTCCACCTATAACGTAGTCATAGAATATTTTCTCTGCATCGCTTCTACTTATATTGTATATTTTCTCGTAGAAAGCTATGGTTTCCTCAGTTAAGTTCATGTCACTGTAGACTTTGGGTGAAACATACTTGGCCATCCATAGAGCGCAGAGTATCCACCTAGGTATGGGCATATCCCATGACATACCATCATTAGGTATTGGGTAGACTCTACCATTCTTAACTGCTGATACGTCTTTGAGCCTCGTATCATTTAATATACTGAACGCTGCTTCCACACTTGAAGGGTTCTCAAGCCTATATGTTACAACGAATATTATGTCCGGGTTCCAGTCAATTATTTGCTCTACGTTGAGAGTCTTCCACCCCGAACCAGTAATCTCATCAGATAAGCTGTAGGCTCCAGTAAGCTTTACAAGATAATTCTGCAACCAATCCTTACCCGGAGCCTTGTAGGCTATTCCTCCCTTAGTACTATAGTATAC
>JALUDQ010000206.1 GCA_027043985.1 Desulfurococcales archaeon | reverse complement strand
ATATACGTACTACACTGCAGCTTCAGAAGCATGGGTTCCGATAAGAAGAAGATAAAGGGTAGAAAAATAAGAAAAACACTATGGTATTTTGCAACCTCGCTCATAAAAGGAATGGACTACTATGAACCCAGCCCCCTAGACATACCATTCAAAGGTGAAGCCGCTGAAAACATATACAAGACACTAACAAGATTCCACGAACACTACGAGAACAATATATATGAGATATTTGGGAGGCATGATAGCGTTTTCAAACAAATTATAGAGGAAAACACGTAGTACTGTAACACGTATTTAGAGAATCTTAATATTTCCTACGGCTTAACAGTATAGTATAACCTCTTTCTCCTTCTACCCTTATTCTCAGCTTTTAGGAACACTATTTCTCCTATCTCTCTGGTATTCTTTACGTGGGGCCCCCCATCGGCTTGCATATCTATACCCGGAATCTCCACTATCCTTAGATATTCTACGTCTGGAGGCATGCGTGAGGCCAACTTTACTATACCAGGTATTTTTAGTGCTTCTTCTCTCCTCAACCAGTATATCTTTACCTCTATCCCCTGTTTTACTACCTCGTTGGCTTTACGTATTGCTTCACGAAATATTTCGGGATTAAACTCGGATAAACTATAGTCGTCATAAGATTTCTCAACGCCGACATGACCACCGGTTATTAGAGCATTATAGTCTCTATACATTATAGCGGCTAATATATGTGCAGCGGTATGCATTCTCATTATACGGTATCTTCTATCCCAGTCAATAATACCCTTAACCTTATCTCCCTCTCTAAGATCATGATCGCTTACCTCAAGAAAATGAATAACCTCGCCAGTCTCCTTGTCAAGTAATACCCGTACAACCCTGTATTCATTACCATCTTTCAGTAGCACACCAGTATCATGATCTAGCCCGCCACTACGGGGATTGAAGACTGTTCGATCAAGAACTATCTTTTCACCATCAACTCTCTTTACAATTGCCTCGAATTCTTTCAAATAACTATCTTTTTGATATAATAACTCAGTAGGCATAACATACACCAAGAGATACTATATGTACATAGCAGTATATAAGACAAAAGTTCTGAAAACCCCATAAACATTGTAATGCATCATAATTTGTAGAGGACATAAAATATTCATTTAATTGAGGAGTGGCGCCGGGGGCGGGATTTGAACCCGCGTGGGGCCACGCCCCACCGGCTTAGCAGGCCGGCGCCCTACCAGGCTAGGCGACCCCGGCTTTGTGCCTAGCCGTGTGTGCTGTTTGTTTTTGGTGGGTTTGTGGTTATTTTGGTTTACTGTTTTGTTGTATGTGTTTCTAGTAGAACATTGTTTTTGTAGAGAGTTATTGTTGTGGTGTAGTTGTATATTTTTATTGTTGTCTTGTCTTGTTGTTGGGTTATTATTGTTCCCCCGGTTTTTATTAGGGCTTGTGTTATTGTGTTATAGTATTCTTTTGCGTCTTCTATTGTGTCCCATGTTGTGTTCCAGTAGAGTGTCCATGTGTTTGTTTTGTTGTTGTGGAATAGTGCTAGTAGGTCTCCTCCCCATCCTTCTGCTGCTTTCTTTGCTTGGTCTAGTCCTATTTTTGGTGCTAGGACTAGTAGTATGTAGTATTCTCCCATTGCATCGGTGTATACTGGTTTCTCGGTTTCATTTACTTTTAGGGTTACATTTACCGGGTTTTCGTGGGCTAGGTATTTTTCTGGGTGCATTACTTGTTCTGTGCTTCTCGGCGGGTTCTTGTATGCTTGGTTGACTAGAGTCCAGGTGTTGTTTGCTTTATGGTAGAGGTAGCTTACGAATTTTTCACCGTATATGTAGGGGAATGATTGGAGTGCTATGTATGGATGATCTATTGGTATTGGTAGAGGACCTCTAGGTTTTATCCCTGTTAGATTGCAGTACATGTCTGCTACGAAATCTGCGTCCCCCTCTACTAGTGCTCTCATGGCTAGTCCTCCATCTGTTGTCGCCGGGTACTGGGGATGAAAGTACTTGTATTGGAGTATGTGTGTTAGCTCGTGGGCTATTGCCCTCTTTGCTACCGGGTCGTATGGGTTGAAGTTTTCTTCAACAATGTATAGCGTGTAGCCAGCTGTAGCTGCCATAAATGATACAGTCCACTGTTTTTGTCCAGCGAGTAAACTAAAGCTAGGGGGTACAAGGAAGCTCATCTTATATACTCTTTCTCTTATGAGGTCTTGCTGAGATGGTTTCGGAGGAGGACCCCAGTGTTTGAGAACCCAGCTAATATTGATTATCATTACCGTAGTATTATTTGGGAACTCTAATCCGCGAATCTTTGCCACGGTATCTTTTATCTCATTTACTAGGGATTTTATGAGGAGTTTACGGTAAGTAGTCTCGGATAACGCATTAATACTACCAAAATATGATGACACTATGCTTGCTGCAACTACTATGAGGATCACTAGTGCTAGGAATAAACTCCTATCAGACTCATCCATTAGTATTCTCCTTTCAACAATTTACTCGTATCTCGTAACTCCTGGCAACTCTATTACGAAGCAAGCATCCTCGTTCTTTCTCCAATGCTCATATTGGTGGAGTAGAGCATCCATTGGATCGGTGAATATTTTCCCACATAGCTTACATTTTAATATAATCTTGTTCTCGTAGATTCTCCTATTCGCTAGTATTCTCTCTATTACTTCTTCTGCTGGTACAAGTGTAGCTAGATCCCTACCCAGCTTAAAACCTGGCTTATAGAGCTCTCCCATCCTCGTTCTCCATCTATATAGGGTGTTTCGGAGCTTATACCTTATTCTATCCAGTATCGTTTAGGTACTTGCCATACTCACCACTATACTCGTCGCCTATCTCCTTGGTCTTCCAGCCTTCCGGGCATCCTTTTCCATGTCTTATAGGTTTTTTGAGGCGGCTCAATAATACTACTCTACTTGGAATACTCTCTGATACTATGGGGTAACCTATTTTCTCTGATAACATTCTAGCAAACTCTCTTACCTCGCTATGCCTAGGCATATTTTCCGGTCTTAAACGCTCTCTTGACGCACCCACATACATGTATGCTTTAACTTCGATATAGGTTGGATTAGCTTTCTCCAATAGCTTAGCAAAACCCTCAGCGTCACGTGGTGACATGTTTATTCCTTTCATTAACGTGATTCTGATAACTGTTGGAGACTTAAAGGATGGTAGTAGTTCTAGTGTTTTAAGTGTTAGATTCCAAGCATTAGGGACTAGGGGTTCATTTAATTTCTCATACATTTTCTCGTTCCAAGCCTCAAGGGAAACGTAGAGCTGGCTAGGCTCTTCCTCAAGTCCTTCTAGGACATCGGGTCTTATACCGCGTGTCACTAGAAATGTTGATAGTCCTTTCCGGTGATATATTTCTATTAGCTCGCCTAGCCTTGGATAGAGCGTAGGTTCACCGCTCAAACTTATAGCTACGTGCTTGGGGTTCAATGCCTCCTCAACCATTCGGGGGTCAACGCCGGGTCTCCCCTTATAACCCGATATTATGCGCTTAAATTCTTTTATTGATTGATCAGCTATGAACTCCGGGTCGTCTACTCTAGGCAGTCTTGTATCATCCCATTCTAGACCACGGTCCTTAGGCCTCATTCTCCAACAGTGGAGGCAGCGGTTCCAGCACCAGAGAGTTGTCGGAGTCATCTGTATACATCTATGACTCTCTATTCCATAGAACTTACACTTGTAGCAGAACCTACGTTCAACTAGAGCTGCATGTGTCCAATGACATTTTTTGACCGCACTATGTAGCCCTATGATATGATAGCCTTGTTTTCTCAATATGCGGTTTAGCTCGGTGTAGGCGTCTACTATCCTCGCTATGATACCTCACCTATCTATACTAGTTATAGTCTACAATAGTCTACTACTGCGTAAGGGGGTCTATAAGTCAATATTATGAACATTAATTATAGAATACTTGGAGCAGATAACAATAATCTATGATTAACCCTATATTGGCTTACGCTTTACTCTGGGTTTGTAAGAGGCTTGTGAATTATCATTGAGCGTAGAGTATATACTCCCTTTATTCTCTCTATTGATTCTATTAGCCTTTTTATTATTTTTACCGGACCTTTAACGATCCACACATCTATCGATTTATCGTCGTCTATTGATAAATTTATAGCAGCATTTATGTTGTGTGAGTACATGTTCTTTATTTCCAGGAGTTTTGATTGAATGTTTTTCTTAGAGTCATCGTATATTATGCTTAGTGCACCTACCACTATGCCGTCCTCGTAAACCCATACATTATCGGCTATATACCTCATGGTTGCTTCTACAACAGCCTTGCTCCTATTTGGTACTCCCAGTTTTCTTATAACTTCGTCAAGCTCCATTAGAACATTATATGGGAACGCTATACCGGTTTTAATCATTTTAGGCTTTTTTCTTCTTTTTCTCATAAGCTGTTGCTCATACAACTAGATTTAATCACCCTGGTGCACTAGTTTACTGAGTCGTAGTATTTTTATCCAGAGCGTAAACACTGGAGGTGCTTAAAGATATATTTTTAAAATCTATCATAAGTGACTATATTGTTCCCTTAGCCTTATAGTATTCCATTAATATGTATAAAAATAAATATAACACTACTGTCATTGAGATTGAACCGAGAACTTGTGATACTGCTTGAGTAAAAGTTTCGGATCTTGATAAAAGCCATAGAACTAGTATCACATATATTGTCGTTGGCATAAACAATAGCATCTTTGACTTTAGGGAATCCAACATACTAGAGCCATATATTGCATAGAGGTATGATGCCATAACCCAGGTTAGAAAAGCACCAATAATTATACCATAGACTCCAAACAAGGGGTTTAAGATTACTCCAATTATTGCCACTATTATGAATACTATTATCGAGAAGAATACCTTCTCTGATATCACTACTTCTCTAGGTTCATCGTCCTTCAAGGCATTGTTTCCTCATGGGTTTTCCTCGGGAATAATCTCCTTAAACGCTTCTTAAGTATTGATGAAATTATTTGTCTTAGACTCCTACCACCATAGACTGTATGCTTGTTTCTGTATAGTTGTTCTATTATTTGTGAATAGTTTTCTACGGGTTCTTTTAATAGTATCTTAGCTGAACCGATTTCTTCTGGGATATGTGCATCGCTTCCAGCTGTAGGTATCTTATTATATCTTAACGCTAATCTTATCGCTTTTTCATTGCTCTTCGGCGGTGTTCTCCCATTAATCACCTCAATGCCGTCGGCCTTCAATAATGCTTCTCTAAGATGAACCACTGGGTACGGTTTAAAGATTCTACCAAAGGGATGCGCTATTGACGAAAAGTAATTATTTTCTCTAGCATAATCGAGTACTTCGAGGATACTAGGCTTAGACCTATATTTCTCTGGTAGCTCTTCTACAATACCGTATAATAGGAGATGGGCTTCACGTGTTGAAACCTCTATCCCCGGCACTACAACAATGCCAATTTCTCTTGCTGAGCTCAACGCTTTCTTAACGCATCTTGTAGTATCGTGATCTGTTATGGCTATACCTGTGAGCCCTCGCTTCTTAGCAGTTAGTAATAGTTCTCTAACGGTCATTAAGCCGTCAGAGCAAACAGTATGTGTGTGAAAATCAACGAGCCAGTATTCGCTCATTAATACTCTCCGCATAACATTAGTGTTTTAGACTGTGTCTAGAGCTATAATGGAGGTTAATTAACTTTTAGACGAGGAAAATACTACTAGGTGATCATTTTAATGCTATGTATAGCTATTGCAACAGATGATGGAAAAACAGTTAAGCTAGGCCACTTTGGAGACGCTGAAAAATACCTACTATACAAGTACGATGAGAAGGAAGGAAAGCTTGTAAAGATGGGAGAAGTAGAAAATACCGTAAAGGAGGAAGAAGAGGAACATGAACACAATGATCCCCGTAAGGCTGGAAAAATACTTGAACTATTAAAGCCTTGGAACTGCAAGTATTTCGTATCAACAGCAATGGGGCCACGTAGTAGGGAGTTCCTTGAAAGCCAGGGAGTAATACCTGTATTTGTTAAACCTTATACCACTATAGATGATGCTGTAAAACAAGTCTTAGATCTAATAAAAACAGTTAAAAATGGTTAAAATCTATAGTAATCTACTTTCCATCACCTATCTTTTCTTCATCTATTCTTAATGGTACAACGGGCATTCTTCTATGGGGTAGTTCTATTACTCTTTTCTTCCAAGTACCCATTCTAACCCAAGCTAAGGCTAAGAGCCCGGCCCCAATATTGCTTATAGTCATTGCCACCCATACGCCAGTAGAACCCATTCCCATTAAGATTGAGAACACATATGTTAGACCTATTCTTAGAGCCCATAATCTTATGATAGATATTATTGTGAACGCTAGGTTGTGACCAGAACCTCTGGCTACTGCCCCGACTATGAAGAATATCCCGAAGAATGGTATTGATGGAAGGAATATTGCTAGAAACCTTGAACCCTCCTCTATTACTTGTGGATCATTTATAAAGACCTGGAATAATTGTGCTCTAAACAAGAATATGAGTAGTGCACCTAGACTTAGAATTGTGAACATGAGCTTCATGTTCTCATAAGCTATCTTTTCAGCTCTATCATATCTCTCAGCGCCAATGTTCTGTCCTATCATGACCGTTGTTGCACGCATTATACCCCAGGTAAATGCTTGTATTATGTCGATAATCCTTATACCAATACCATAAGTTGCTATAATAGCAGTGCCGAGACGAGATACAAGGCCCATCATGACTACGAAGCCTAGAGAATTAGCTGATTGTTGGATTGATATAGGGGTTCCTATTACTACAACCTTCTTAAGCCACCATGACTCAAATATTAGATCCCCCGGATAAAGCTTAAGTCCCCGGAATCCACGTGCTAGGAGAACTAAACCCATAACTGAGAGAATAGCCCTCGAGATTACTGTTGCTACTGCTGCACCAACCACTCCTAGTTCTGGGAACCCATACCAGCCAAAGATGAATAATGGGTCTAAAACCACATTTATACCCGATGATATTGCTCCGAGAATTGTTGGTGTACGAGTGTCCCCTATACCACTGAGAATAGCGTTGAACCCGAAACCTAGAAATGCTATTGGTATACCTGCAAATATTACACTAATATAATTGATGGCCAGAGGGAGAACATCTTGGGGAACACCCATTAACTTAAGGATTATTGGCGATAGGCTAAACCCTGTACCAGATAGTATAAGGGAAAGGAAGAGCATGAAGCCTAAGAGGTGCCCAGCACTCCGACTAGCTAAACGGTATTCTCCCGCTCCAACATACTGTGATACGAGGGTTATACCAGCAAAGCTAAATCCCATACCTATAGAGTAGAACAGCATTATTAGGGGCCAGCTAACAGTGGGTGCAGCTAAGGAAGCCTTACCTAGTTTTCCTAGCCAGAAAGTGTCTACGAGATTATATGAGATGTTTATAATATTGCCTAATATTATAGGCCAAGCCAACCATAACGTGGTTCGAATAATAGAGCCGCCAATAATACGCTCCCTATACTTCATCATATCACTGTGAGGATTCTTAGCCATACGACATCACCTTTCCCTACAATACCTATTACACACATTCCTTAGCTCACCCACAGACCTAGAATAGATAGCCTCTGTTCTCTCTATGCCTAAGACACTAGCAGCTTTACCCAACGCCTTCAACATGTGATCTAGAATAGAAATATACGCTACAACCTTTTTCTCCAAAAGATCAACCAGCATACTCCAGCCATCATCAGTAAGCCTACAAACTCGCCGAGCCTTTCCTCTAACCTCTCTAACCATACATTCGATCAAACCCTCCTTCTCTAAAGAATCAATAACCGGATACAAGGAACCAGGGGCAGGTCTCCATAAACCACCAGTAATCCTCTCAATTCTCCTCATAACCTCATAGCCGTGGGCATCGCCTTCAACAAGACTAACAAGTACTAAGAAACCAAGCAACCCCCTATGAGGACTCTCCCTCTCACTCTTACTCTCATGTTGCTCTGGAACCATACTCTACACCAAGCAGCACTATATCGGAAACAGATATATCGAAAATATAAATATAACGGAAACCGATATACCCACTACTAAACCAAAAACACATAAATCCGATTAAGAATAGAATAAGACAACTACAGGAATTAGGAAACATTAGAAAGTCATGGAGCCGCCGCCGGGATTCGAACCCGGGACCTCCGCCTTACCAGGGCGGCGCTCCAACCAGGCTGAGCTACGGCGGCGAACCCCCGTTCACATTCTAACACGTCAAAGGCTAGATTAAATAGTTTTTCCAATAAGTATTCTAGACTACATTTCTTTTTAGCCATTTTTGATCTCCATGCCTACTTGTTCTTATATGAGAGACCCCTTATCTGGTTCACATTACTGTATCCTTTCTCGATGAGGTATTTGGTGAGTCCTTTGAGTAGTTCTTTGACTATTTTTACGCCATGTAGGTATATTGTGCTATGTATTCCTACTGCCCATGCACCAGCTAGAATCATTTCTACTAGGTCTTTCCACGTGCTAACGCCCCCTGTTCCTATTATTGGTATGGATGGATTCTCCTTAGCTGCTAGGTAGACTTTGGCTAGTGCTATGGGTTTTATTGCTGGTCCGCTTAGTGCTCCTAGTCCATTGCTTGTTTTTAGTACTGGTCTACCCGTCCTAATATCTAGTACGAGAGCGGGGCTTAACGCGTTGGATAAGTGTATTATTTTTGCTCCAGACTCGTAGAGGCGTCTAGTGAATAATGCAGGATCAAGTATTAGAGGAGATAGCTTAACGGATAAGGGAACATGTATTTCCCGGGATACACGCCTAGTTATTTCTTCTAGTACCTCTACACTTAACCCCTTTTCTAAGACCTCCCTAATTACTGGTGCTGAAAGGTTTAACTCTACTATAGAGCAA
>JALUDQ010000205.1 GCA_027043985.1 Desulfurococcales archaeon | reverse complement strand
GGTTATGGTGAAAGAGAATGCTGCGACTATGGCTATGATTTAGGAAACAAGCCTCCCAAAGCCTTCATAGCCGAAGACAGTGAGGGAAGGAAAATATGGTGTATCCCCTGCCCATACCTACCCAAAGAAGATGAAATCCAAGAATTCATTGAAATCGTTGGGAGAGGGCAAGAAGGGTTAGAGTGTGCGAAAATAGTTGCTCTAAGATCTTATTCCTATCCTATAACACGTGAAGGAGGTGAAAAATAATGGTTTATCTAAGTCTATCTTTCCGTGTAAAATTAGATGTTGAAGCATTAAACATGGTTGAAAGCATAGGAAATGTTACAAGACATAGGAGAGCACCAATAGTAGTAAAAACAAGTGAGGGATACCTTGTAAGATATGTCCAGGTAGTTAGTGGTGAAAGCCTAGCACACGCCTACCAAGCCAACCTAGCGGATCTAGCAGTCAAACTAGGCCTACCCGTATGTCCCCTATGCCGGAGACACGAATTCCTAAAACACAGCGATGAGTCGCTGTTAAAAAGAGATGACGCTGAGCCATGGGAAAAAGACCTAGCTAAGAAGGGTATTGATGCACATACCTTTGAGTCAACTGTGGTTAAGAACTGTGTTGTAGAAGATGTCGGCGGCTTCCTATACCCTCAGCTAACAGTTAAGAGGACCTCAAAGTTCCAGGTAAGCTACCTAGTACCAGCATCAGAAGAACTAGAAGCGGTGGCATTGGAAGCACAGTTCCATGTAAGATATGCTGAAGAAAAGGAGCAGCAGCAAATATACTGGGTTGAAACTGGTAGTGGTGTCTATACGGCATTATTCAACTTAGACATAGATGGTATAGGATACACTTCCTCAGTTAAAAAGGAGAAAGTAGTTGACGATGAAGAAAGGCTGAAGAGGATTAAAGCAGCTATACAAGCAGCACAGCTAACCTTTTCAAACATGCTAATGGGGGCTAAGCGTACAAGATTCCACCCACTATGGGAGATTACAAGCGCTGTACTAGCTCTAAGCCACCCCGTAGCTTTTGCGGTAAGTGCGGGTCATAGGAGAAACTATATAGTATCAACGGTTGAGAGAGCTAGAAAGCAATTAGACTCATTGAAAAAACTTGGAGTAGGAGAGGACATAACAATATACTATTATATAGGGAATGACAGGGGCGTCGTTGAAGAACCAGCTAGTGGAGCCACGAGAGTAGAATTATTCGAAGAATTATTCAGTAAAGCAATAGAATACGTTGAGGAAAGGGTAAAGTAAACTATGAAAACCCTTTTGGTGAAAGCTAGACCAGTATGGGGTTTTACCGTAAAATATCCCAGTCAATCAGCTGCTCAGGAAACACTACCCTATCCACCGCCCTCTACTCTAATAGGTGCTCTAGCATCAGGGTATGCGCGTCTCCTAGGTCTCCCCGAGAAGGATGGAGATAAGGCTAGCTTAACAGTAAGGCTTCTAGACTATGTAAAATATGCTACAATATGTATTAGAGGATACGGTGTAAAGCAATCAGATCCCCATAGGAATATTGTAATAGGGTTCCAGAGAAAGGAGAGGAGACGTAATCCTAGATACTGGTATGGACTACAAGCTATGGGTAAAGTATATTTCCCTGATGCTGAGGTACGCATAGTATACATTGTTGAAGATGGACGAGTCGACACGTTAGCTAAGGCTGCTTGGAATATATTGTATCTAGGTAGTAAGGAGGGATTAATAACAGTAGAGGAGGTTAAGGTAATTGATATTGAAGTAGTAGACGATGACTATGGAGAGACATGCTATATGACTCCCAAAGACCTAGCAGTATCAAGGCCTAGGCGTTCCCAAGAGGTAGTATTCTGGGATTGGAGGAACCGGAACAACTATCGCTACGGCTATTCACCAGACATGTCCATTGGATACTATATACCATATAATGGAATGTTCTATGGCTGTATAGAAGACTGTATGGAGATCGGGAGACTAGACACGACGAGAGGAGTATTTATAAGAATTGAAGAAGACCTCGTACCAATACCAAAAACAATACTAGAGGAGTCTAAACAATGATCATTGAACCACCGCCCAGAGGAATACTAGGCTACGACTTCTATCTCGTAGCAGTACTGGCTTTAGGGGATGAACTAGATATAATTGAGACTGAGAAAGGACCAAAAATAGAAGTACAAGACTGCCAACTCTATGCTAATAAAATAAAAAGTCACTTACGTGAAAACATTGATGAACAAAACATATTCTTTACGGGAAACGATAAGAAAAGCCTAGTAGTAAAAGCAGCAAAACTCTTCGGCATAAAATCAGCGGCAAAAATAACGGCACGCGACCTATTAGAAGGCTATGCAGACTATGTAGAGAAGAACTGTGATCAACTACCACCAGATTATAGGGAGATAATGTATCCTAACCTCTTCAAATTAAACTACTATGAGTTGAAGAGAGACTTCTCGAATAAGCCTAAAGACGTTAGAGGAGACCTCCACCAGATAATGCTAATGATCATGGG
>JALUDQ010000204.1 GCA_027043985.1 Desulfurococcales archaeon | reverse complement strand
TTCCAGGATCAATAGTGATATTAGCATTTCTCAATATGTATTCACTACCACTATATTTGAACCATATGTTCCTCGCTACTATATTCCACTCCATATCTTATCTAAGACCTCATATAATAGTAGGGCTACTGTAACAGTTATCAAACAAACATCATAGACGGTTAAATACCCTCTCCTCCCCCCTACCCTATGTTTACTATGTGATAATGTTCTAGCTCTTAGAGCCATGTCAAGCATAGTTGACCTATAATAAGCTTTAACCAGTAATTCGCCTACAATACTAGACAAAACCATCCACAAGTTACCAATCCTAGTCTTACCGAGGATCCTTGCATCACGAGCAACAAGGAGTTTTAGGGTTTCACCTAGAAACAATGGTATAAACTTTACTGTCTGATAAATCATTTCAACTAATATTCTCGGTACTCTAATCTTCTCTAATCCTCCAACAATATTCCACCATCCTACTACCCTTATCATCAGTATGAAGACTATTGTAGATGAGATAGTTCTAGCAAGAAACATTGATACCGAGTTAACCCCTCTAAGTAATATTATTGGTGCTGAGACTACAAGCACCATTAACGATAATATTAGGATATTCTTCAAAACAATACCATAATAACTTCTCAAACAACTCCTATCCACACTCAACCGTTTAGTACTCGCAACCAGGAATACTATTATCGCGAAGATAGAACCGGAGATACATGTAATAATAGAGTTAGCTGTAGCTATAACAAATACTAATACTAAGAGTGGAATAGAGGAGTAAGCTGAGAAAAAACCGCTACCACTATCATGAGATAGATATGTGAAAGCTTCCCTTATGTTCCTCAAGTATTCTTGTGCTAGGGGCTTCACTTCTTCTCAGCCATAGCCTTAACTAGTAGGTATCCTATACCGAGTAGTATGCCTACACCGATGAGCCCGGCTATAATATAGCCTATTGTACTGGGTAGTCCTGGTATACTATAGTCTGAGAAGGGCGTCCACTCTATACTAGCTTCCTTTAAACCCAGCTTCTCTGCTGCAACATCGAGTGGCTCGTGGTATCCAACCATATCTGCTAATACAATACCGAAGAGTGGACTTATGAGAACCAATAATATTATTACGAGTAAGGCTTTTCGCCCAATCATTCTTGGCTTCCCTCACTCAATGATTGTTGCATTAGGAGTAGTTGTGGTAGACGTGGGTAGAGATAGTCTACTACTAGAGCTGTGATAACACCCTCTACTACACCCAGTATTAGGTGCCATACACCCATTACTGGAACCGTTATTAGAACGCCATAGGGGAAGGAGGGAGAGAAGCCTATCTCTAAGCCGCATGCTATACCAGCTAACGTTATACCCATCCATCCTCCTAGGAATGCTCCTATAAGCCTACTCTTCCTATTATCGCCTAGAGTACTGGTAACTAGCTTGTATATCCCGTAGCCCACTAGCACATCTATTACTGCCATATTCAATACATTTGCTCCTAGAGCAGTTATACCACCATCATGGAATACTAGGCATTGAATAAACAATACTAGAAACAATGTGAGGAAACCTAGGAAAGGCCCCAGTAAGATTCCGGCAAGAGCACCACCCACAAAATGTAGGCTCGTACCTCCAGGTATAGGCCAGTTTAACATCTGAGCTGCAAAGATGCCAGCAGCGAGTACTGGTACGAGAGCGATTTTCTCTCTATTTACTTTAATACGTGTTAATGCTACTACAAGGTATGCTATGAAAGCCGTATAGGTTATCGCGATTGTCACTGGGTCTAGGAAACCGTCTGGTATGTGCACATTTTATCACCAGTTGGTGCACTAAGACAAGGGATACATTAGAGGATTAAAAAATTATCGTAAAATAAGGATATAATCTAAAAAGCACGTGGGAACACATTATAACAGTGGTGTAAATAAATGATAACCGTACAGAATTATAGAGAAGTTCTCCGCCTACTCCACCCTAGACCAGTTGTTATAGTTGTAACTATTAGTAGTAGTGGATTAGTTAATGGCTGTACTGTTTCCTGGATAACACCAGTAAATATTGATCCGCCAACAATAGCTTTCTCTCTATCACCGAAAAGATATACCTATAAACTCCTTAGGGAATCCAATGAGGCCACTATAAATATAGTTGGAATAGAGGACTTAGAAAAAGCCCATTATGTAGGCACGGTTTCAGGTAGAGATGTAGCAGATAAGCTTGTTAAAGCAGGCTTTACATTAACGAGTTCGGTTAAGGTTAAACCACCTACTATAAAAGAGGCTTTAGGAGTCCTCGAGTGCCGTGTTGTAGGAGAAATAGAGTTTACCGATCATAACTTGATAATATGTGAGGTTATCCATGCTAGGGTTAGAGAAGAATTATTTGCAGATGGTACATGGACTGAAGAAGCACGAATACTATTACATGTTGGTGGAAACAAATATACCTCTACAAGCAAACATGTGAGGGCAGAAGGAGGGGATTAAACGGAGTATGGCTTCCATATGGCTGATTACGGGACTACTTCAATACGA
>JALUDQ010000203.1:1887-9031 GCA_027043985.1 Desulfurococcales archaeon | reverse complement strand
CCGATTATGGGGGTTAAAGGTGGGAGAGGCTATGAGGGGTAAGCTATCCCTCATAGTAGTCGTATTATCAATAATAGTGCTAGCACAAGCAATACATGGAGTAGCAGCAACTCCTGGCTACGAGGTATTGCATAGGGAATACAGGGGATTCTATACTGGTGATAACTGGGCTATAGTGGTACTAGAAGACTCCTTGAAAATATATTCTAGTGAAGGCAACTATAGTGTTAAGAACCCCTTCAATCCCAGTCTAAGTTACTTCTTTATTCCTTCAGCAAAACTAGTTGTAGCTGTTAAACCTGGTGGACTACTAAGTCTTCCAAAGCTAGGAGTAATGAGCGTTAATGGTACTATAGTGAAAGAGATTGATACAGTCTCCTCAATGTATATTAGCGGAGACAAACTATACTATACGTTCAAGAAATCCTCCGGCGAAGGCTTCGGCAAATACTTGTTATACTTGAAAATACTGCCGGACAACAAGACCTTAAACCTAACAAGTCTAGCCCTAAAATACAATGAAACCGGGTTCCAGGTAACGCCAGCAGAAGATGAGAGGCACGTATGTTTAATGGGGATATCAAAGCACATACTAGTATTAATGGATACTGTGACTGGAGAGTATAAAGACTATGGTAGGGGATGGAGCCACGTCATGTACCCCTACCTAGACGGCTGCATTCTCCTACCAAAACTAGACAACAATACCGTATGGTTTATAGACTGGAACGGGAAAGTAAGATACAATCTACTAGCTGGTAAACACGAGGCCTCAGTAATAGTCTACCTAAGATACTATGCTAGGATAGACGAGCAAGCAGTAATACCCTATGAGATAAGACATTCAGAAAACCCTGCGGTACCAGGTGTAAACAATAGTCTAGGAGTACTCGTCTGGAACCCCAAGGAGAACAAGACCTTCGTCTACGAGATCCCCGGGGAACCAGAGATAACACAGTTATTCTCAGGTAAAACAGTAAGCCCACTAGCCGTCAGCGAATGGGGGATAGCAGTAGCGGTAAACAAGTACGAACACGCTAAACCAGACAGTAATAGCCAAGTAGTAAATGCTTGGACAGAACTCCACCTAGTATCAACTAGTGGCGTAAAACACGTCTTCAAGCTACCATTAATGGAGGCTAAATCACTGTCATGGATTGATAGTAGACTCTACTACTCCTTCTCTAGCAGTACGAGTGGGAACAAGGTTACCGGAGTGATAGATGCCGAGGCAGGGAAAATACTACGCAAGATAAGTTCTGGTGGTCTATACCTAGTACCCTTCAAGGCCGATGGCCAAACAGTTATAGTGGCGTTACCAGCTGATTGGGGCAAGATAAAAGTATACGATGAAAACCTCAATGCCATGAAGACGCTGGGAACAGGTATGAGTGTTAAGAAATATGCTGTTGTAGGGAAGACGATAATAGCGAGTGCGGAAACCGATGAGGGAGACATCATACTAGCGTTAAACCCAGCCAAAATAATAGGAACAACAACCACTACGCATTCCACAACAACTACTCAGCCCATAACCAGTCCTACAAGTCCGCCTCAAACAACTACCAAGCAAGCCCCAACAAGCACGACTACGTCTACTAAAACAACTACATCCGCCGAGACAAGCGGTCCAACCACATCTACAACTAGTAGTATACAGCAAGGCGTGGAGACAACCAGTACGCCTTCAAGCCCCCAGACCCAGGCAACGAGCTCCAATACGTTCATAGTAGCAGGAGTAGTTGTAGTAGTAATAGTGGCTGCTATAGCAGTGTTCTTCCTAAAATCTAGGAGATAAGCCTAGAGATAATCTTTCGTCCCCCAATTATTTCTTTTTGATGTGGAAAAAATTATTGGATTGAGAAAAACTTTGTCAAGATTAGATAAAGGGTTTCTAAGTATAGGGCCATACACCTTTTCCTTTATAGCTGTATACTATTGTCTTCCACGCGGTAACGTATTCTACGCTATAACCTATTCCCTCTCTCCCTATACCTGATTCTTTTCTCCCACCGAAGGGATAGTAGCCTACACCATGTCTTGGATACTCGTTAATGTATATTGCACCTACATCCAGGTATCTTATCAGCTTCCTTATCTTAGCTATATTGTAGCCGAATACTGCTGCATCCAGTCCGTAGGGCCTGTTGTTTGCTATTTTAATTGCTTCGTCTAGGTCTTTAAACCATGTTATAATTGCTACTGGAGCAAATATTTCCTCACGGTATAGTCTTAGTTCTGGTAGAATACTCTTATCATGGACCTCTACTAGTGTTGGCTCAACATATGTTGGGCCAAGCCTCTTTCCACCATAGAGTATTTTCGCACCCATTTTCTCTGCTTCTCTAACAGCCTTCAACATATCATCTACTGTCTCCTCGTCTATGAGTGGCCCCATTGCTGTTTCCTCATTTCTCGGATCACCGACTACTATCTTCGATAGCTTTTCCACGATCCTCTTCTTTAATTCATCGTATAGTTTCTCCTCTACTAGTATTAGTTTTATTGCATCACATCTCTGTCCACTATAACTAGTCATACCAGTAACGATTTTCTCAGCTGTCTCATTGGGGTCTGCGTCTTCGAGTACTATTGCTGGGTCTCCTCCGCCAAGCTCCATTACGAACTGTTTTATGCCGGCAACTGATAATACTCTCTTACCAGTCTTAGAGCTTCCAGTTAGGTTGATCACGTGTATTCTGATATCTGATACGAGTTTATCGCTCTCAGAACCCGGTATAGTGAAGACAGCGAAGGCTTCTGCTGGGAACCCTGCTTCTTCAACTATTTTAGCGAATAATAGTATTGGTAGGGGGTCAGCTGAGGGTGGTTTAACTGCTACAGCGTTACCCACTATAGAGCTATAGGTGAACTTGTTTACGGTATCAAATAACGGGTAGTTGAAAGGTATGATATTCAATACAACGCCATAGGGTTCACGTCTAACAACTGCTTCAGATTCAAGTGTATGAGCCGTCCAGTCTCCGGGAATGTATTCTCCAAAAATCTTCCTAACATCTAGCTCAGCTTTACGCAACCTCTCAATAGAAGCATTAACCTCACCCAAAGCCTGCTTACGCGTCTTCCCAGCATTAATTACCAACGCGTTTACTAGATCCTCCTTGTGCTCCTCCATTAAATCAGCTATCCTGTAGAGAATATTGAGTCTTTTCTCCCCAGGAGTATCACGAATAACCCATCTACCCTTCTCATAGAGGATTCTTAGTCCTTCATCAATAATACTCCAGTCTAACCGGGGGATGCGGGCGATAATCGATGAATCAATGGGTGAACGTACATCACGCTTCTTTTTCGCTGAAACCCATTTACCAGTTACATAGGTTTTAAACTCATAGACTCCTTTCTCATCAACACTATAGATGTCTTTAAAGAACTCGTCTCTAAGCTCAAGTATATTGGCCATGGGATCTCACACCTTATATAGATTCTACATGATAAATATGCGGAAACCAGGTATATATGCTTATACCAAGTAGAAAATATCAGAAAAACAAATAAAACCAGAAAAAACAGCAAAACTCTATGGATCAATACTCTCTCTAACCATATATTCTAATAACTTATTAAACAATGAAACCCACGAAGAAAGCTCATTCCTAACAATCTTAACTAGTAAGTCTAAGTCTACATCAGCATACAAGTGAACCAACACATTCCTCAACCCAATCAATCCCTCAAATAATCTAGCTTCATCATTAGATAACACCTTATGTTTACCTAGAATTCTCGCTACATCTCGATAAGTTGTAGCTCTCTCCCACCCCTTGCCAGCAATAACATGGTTTCCCATATCAACTAGTATCTCTACCAATACGTGTACATTCCTCTCCAATGCATCTAATTCTATATCAGAGAGTTCTCCCGCATCCTTTGATGCAAGGTAAGAGAGTCTATCAACTATTCTACGAAACTTCTCAATCCTCCTCCCCATACGAGGAGAAACCATATCCAATTAACCTCTTGATTACTCTAATATCTTATTGTTTGCTTTATCTTCAAGTCATTTAGGTCTCTAAACACCTTTAACTGATCCTCTACTAGCTCGTCTTTATCGATGACTACTATGGGTTCTCCCTTCCATAGGATCTCGTAGGCTAATTCTACTGGTATATCACGGTCAAGTACTATTAGGTCTACTTTATCTGAATCCAATATGTCTACTAGTTCGCCTAAAAACATAATATATTCTCTACTGGTGATCTCTCTACCAAACTTAACGGCGATATCCCAGTCACTAAGAGGCGTAGCACGACCCCTTGCTCTACTACCAAATAATACAATATACTTTACACGCCATCTAACTGCGAGTTCTCTAAGCCTCTCTAAAACCCTCTTCTCCAGCAAGCCTATTCTCCCATCTCCTAAGACTATAATCTACTAGATCAAAATATAAGAACATTAATATCCTACAACTAGGGTTCATTTTAGTCCATGTTGGGGGACACTGATTTGGAAAGATCATAGTTAATTATTGTTCTCATACCCATTATAGTGGGTTCTAGTTGGCGGTGTTGATATATAAGTTTTAATATTTAACAGTTCTACTCTTAAGGTGGAGTGTATGTAGGAGATTATAGCGTTGATATAGTTTTCTATTGGAGGTGTAGTCTAGTTGAATACAGTTTTAATAAAACTATTAGTCCTCACACTATTATTAGCCAACATAGTTGTCGGTATAGCGCCAACACTAACCTATAGCTCGGAGAACAAGTTCGCGGTTGAGAAGGTAGGGTTGCCGGATACGGGGGTTCACGTACCCGAACTATACATTGTTAAATATAATACTGCTAAAGTGTATGGGTCTCCGCTAAAGCCTCCTCAGCCCAAGGCTAAACCGTTCAACTATATGGATGCTCTCATGAAGGCTGCTCGAATAGATGATAGGGATGGTGATAGGATAAACGATGCTCTGGAGAGAGCCCTTGAGACGGGGAAAATGCCTGGCAACTACGTCTATGATAATAGTAGTAATAGGATAGCAGTATTAATAGTACTCAATGCAAGTGTTGCTGAGAACCACTCTCAAGCATTGAGACTTAGGTCTATGGTTAAAGGGTTAATGGACTATATTACCCAGCGGTTCCCCGACGTGAAGATAAGGTATGGTCCCTTCCTATACTCGCTAGTAGGGTTTTCAGCATGGGTTCCAGGCAATATCAGTTATTTGAAGAGGATAGTGGATTCCTTGAACTCTCTATCAATAAATGGAGGCGAGTATCCTTCCATCGGAGTAATGATCGTTGAACCAGTAGTATACTATAAACTTATGAGCAATTACATGACGACAAAAGCCCTATGCGTTAGACCAAAGATATGGACTGGTCTAGGCATTGACGGCGATAATATAACTGTAGCTGTATCGGATACGGGTGTAGATGGCTCACACGCGGCCTTCAAGTGGCCCTCATATAAGATAGTCTACTGGTATGATTACATAAATGGTCAGTCAACACCATACGATGACGTAGGACATGGAACCCATGTATCTGGAACAATACTCGGAGCCTATAATGTCAGTAGTGCTGGTGTACCCGGATACATGGGTGTTAGAAGCGACTATAGCTACTATAACGGCTACGTTATGTCATGGTATATTAATACTACTGGAAAATGGCTAAACGTCTCAACAGATACGGGGACAATAACCCTATACTATCACGGCGAGCTACCCTGGTGGCTTGCCCAGAGAACAGGCAATTACACTAACCTGGGCAGTGGTTCAAGCATTAATATAACTGTTAATGAGACAGGCTGGTACACTATTGTTGAAAGCACTACTGGCTTTAGATCTGCGACACCAGTAATGAAGGTACCAGTAGAGAACCCGGGAGACGGCTACCCATATATGAGTGGCATAGCACCTAAAGCCAACCTAGTAATGTTCAAAGTATGTAGCAGTAGCGGTTGTCCAAGCGATGCTATAGATTCATCAATAAACGAGTCGATAAGCATAAGGCAGAACTATGGTATAAAAGTACACAACTTTAGCCTTGGAGGATCATATAATGCTACAGAAGACGTATTCTTCAGCAACTTGGCTCACTCTGGAATAGTCTTAGTAGTTGCAGCAGGTAATGATGGAACTGGTAGCAACTATGCTGGTACATCTACACCAGCATCAAACATCTACGCTATAACGGTTGCCGCTGCAGACGAGTTCCCCTTCAACACTACAAGCTATAGTAGCGAGGGAGGCGCGAGCTCCTCAGATTCCAGTGTTATAAAACCCGACGTAATGTGTGTTGGCGGTGGTGCACCATGGAACAATATAACAGAACAAGTATTTAGTGCTGCATCAGCTCAAGCCTTTACAGGCTATGATAACTGGACTATAGGTATGGCTGGAACAAGCATGGCTACACCATGTGTGAGCGGTGTGGCTGCATTAGTTGTACAAGCATATATTAATGCTACTGGCTCATGGGATTACTCTAGTTATTCATCTGTTGAAATGGTTAAGAACATAATATTGATGACAGCCTATGAAACCTATCCATTAAAGAGGATAACTGATCCAACTAATAGTCCAACACTAGATAAGGGAGGAAAAGATGTACACGAAGGCTACGGAATGGTCGACCCATACGCAGCAGTTCAAGCAGCTCTAAGCCTCAAGAACCCCTTAATGCCGGGTACGGTTGTTGAGGGATGGTTTAGGCGTGGAGCAGTATATGCTGGCACCGTTACCAATGAGTTTGGTCCAAGTGTTTGGGCTAAACTCTTCTACCTACCATACAGAACAGTTACACTACCAAACGGTACTAGTTTTACAGTAAAGTACAAGTTCAAACTATACCTAAACACAACGGATCCGGCGAACACGGACTTCGACCTATACCTATACAACTATACTGGTAATACAACAAACGGTGAGCCAAGAATCATAGCCAATAGTACAGGAGGATTCAATACAAACGAGTCAATAACCTATACACCAGCAACAGACAAAGAATACCTATGGGTTGTAGCCAAGAGGGCTAGAGAGGATAGTGCTGGTGGGAACTGGGTACTAGTAACAAGCCCAAGTGTTTCGGAGTATGGTACTCCTGAGGGTGGTAGTGTTCCTTCTGAGGCTGGTCAGGCTTGGATTGGTTGGCCTGTTAAGATTAATGGTACTGCTAGT
>JALUDQ010000203.1:0-1877 GCA_027043985.1 Desulfurococcales archaeon | reverse complement strand
AAACCTAGTAGGACAAAACCTAACCATAATAACATACTTCTATGATTCAAGTGGAACACTAACCGAAGGACCAGTAGCACAAAGCAATATAGTAGTGAATTCTGCAACAGCACCAATACCAGAGCCTCATTGGATACCTATTGTAGTTGCTGTAGTGGTTCTCTCAATAGCCTATGTGTTCTTGAGGAGGAAGTAAGCTCATATTCTTTTTCCTTCTATTACTATTTTTAGTCTTATAAGATATGATCCTGGTAGCGTGTAGCTTATGTGAGATTATTGATGGGAATATTTTCCCAGAAAAGAAATATATTAGTTAGTGGAAACTTATTCTACTAGTATTAGAAGGAGGACTCTCCCCTATTCTAGAAGGGAGGGTTTCCTCCTAGGATCATGTCATGGAGAGGAAGTTGGAGGCTATCTTGAGTGAAGGGTAAGAGTAGTGGGGCTGGGTTTAGAGATATATTTAACTTGTTGTTGAGTCAGGCTAATAACGAGATACTGGCTCTATTGTCTACTGGAGAATATAATACGCGTGAAATTGCTAGGATTCTTGGACGAGATGAAGCTGACGTATCTCGCCGTCTTAGTAGGATGCGTGAGCTAGGCTTAGTTGAGGCCCGGTGGGTTAAGGTTAGTGGTCGGAACGTGAAGTTATATAGGCTTAAGGCGAAGCGTATAGTAATAGATCTCTCACGTAGCGGTAGTATAGGGTTTACACTTGAAACAGAAGCAGGAGTTTCCTCTGATACCTTTAGCCTTGAGGTAGCTGGCTCTAGGCTTAAGAGGCCAGTCCTCTTTATTGGGAGGAAGAGGGAACTAGAAATACTTGGTAGCAGTAAGCCCGTTATAGTAGTCTATGGTCTCCCGGGTATCGGTAAGACAACTCTAGTATCCTACTACTATAACCAGGTCAGCGATCAGCCTAAGTACTGGCATGTTTTCAGCGAACTAGACTACTACGACTTCCTCATAAAAAGACTCGCTCTACACCTAGCCTCCAACGGCTATAGCGGGCTAATAGACCTACTGGCATCGGGTAATATCGACCAAAAGCTAATGGCGGATAGACTACTAGAAGGCTTAGAAGAAACTAAGACAATTCTAGTATTCGACGACTACCATAAATGCCGTGACCCGAGGCTGAGAGAACTAGTAAGCTATATAGCCGGTCGCCTAGAGAAAGGCAAGCTCATCGTAGTCTCGAGGAGGCTTCCACCAGAACTCGCATCATCTATGAATATCGTGAAAATACTGTTAACCGGGCTAACACCCCACGAAGCCCTCAAACTCCTAGAAAACTATGGCTTAAAATTATCTGCTGAATACTTTGCTGAAATCTATGCTGCAACCCAGGGACATCCCGGCTTATTGAAGCTTGTAGCTGAGGTAGCCTTAAAAGAGGGTGTAGACCATGCTAGAAGCCTTCTCGCTAAGGGCAATATTACGTCTCAGCTCTGGAGAACACTATACTCATACCTAGATGTTAGTGAAAGAGAGGTTATCCAAATACTCTCATGCTTCGACGAACCCGTTCCAAGAGAAGTCCTATCAAGACTTGTTGGAGCACCCCGAATACTCGATAGACTCCTCTATGGTTTAATAGATAAGGGGCTTATTGGAGCAGATGGTGGTAGATATTATTTACTTGATATGATTAAGGGGCTTGTAGGGTTTATTCGGGAGAACTATGATTGTAGGAAGTGTTATCGTGTTGCTGGAGACTACTATCTGGGTTTAGGTGGAGTAGAAGACTATATGAGTGCTCTAAGATACTACGCGTTATCCGGCTACTATAAGGGTATCATTGAAGCAATAGAATATAGGGTTAAGAAGCTTAGATACCAGATGCTAGACCACACTATAGCCTACGAGGAATT
>JALUDQ010000202.1 GCA_027043985.1 Desulfurococcales archaeon | reverse complement strand
CTCATTGACGACATACTGTTGATACTCGTATTCGTCGAGCTATTGAGAAGCATTATTGCGGCATATAGGAAGAGAGAACTATATCTCGTAGCGGTCGGTGAAGTAGCATTTATTGTAGCAGTAAGAGAGGTCATATTATCGGTTATAACACGTACTGCTGTAGAAGTAGTATTGTCTTCTCTAGCTGTTCTAATAATAGCAGGTGCTCTCTGGCTAATAGTTAAGAAAGTATCAGCACAAATATAGTCTAATAGGGATTACAATATGAGTCTAAGAGATACTAACATATTGAGAGTTATAGAGGAGTACTATGAGAAATGTAATTATATGGGTATACCAACTATTAGGTGGAGTGAAGGACAGATACTCTACTCTATAACTTACACCTATCTCACATTAACTGGTAGAAGGAAAGGCTATATAGTAGATGCTGGCGCGGGTGCGGGGTTTTCAACTATATGGATGGCGTATGCAGTAGTAGACGCTGGCACTAGGCACACGGTCTTAGCTATAGACTATTATAAGCGAAACCTAGACATGTTTAAGGAACTAGTAGAAAAACTTAAGCTGGGAATCAATGTAGAGACACGAGTTGGTGATGCTTGCCAAATACTTAGAGAATATCCGGAGGAAGTAGATGTTCTCTTCATAGATGTTGAAAAGAATAGATACGTTGAGTGCGTTGAAGCAGCTAAGGATAGAATAAAGCCTGGAGGAATAATAATGGCTCATAACATGTTATCTCCCTATACGGTATCAGTAGACAAGTACCTCAATTACGTGTCTAAAATACTTGGATGGAAGACAACAGTTATTCCATCAGAAATGGGTATTGGTTTAACAGTAAAAACCGGTGATACATAGTGTTGGAGAATCTTGTAGACTGGGTTCAACCGATATTGCTGCTCTTTATTGTAATGGATCCTCTTGGTAATGCTCCTCTCTTCTACGTGTTAACTAAGAACTTAGAGCCTAGAGAACGTAGGAGAATAATAAATAGTAGTGTTGTTGTCGCAATAATAATTCTGTTCCTCTTCGCTATAATCGGAGACATCGTAATGGATTATTTAGGTGTCTCAATAAGCGACTTTAAAGTAGCGGCGGGGTTAGTACTATTAATATACTCTATTCTGGGCTTTCTCGAAATAAGATTAATGCCTAAGTCTGATGCCGAGAGCCTCGCAATAGTCCCCTTAGCGACACCATTACTAGCTGGGCCGGGAGCTATAGCTTCAACAATATACATAAAATACACTTTTGGCCTCCATGTTGCTATAATATCGATAATAGTTGCTTCACTAATAGTTCTTCCATTCCTACATCTAGGAGGATTCCTAGACAGGATACTCGGTAAGAACGGCACACTAATATTAGACAAGATAATGATGTTATTGATGTCTGCTTTCGCTATATCGATAATAAGAGCTGGAATAGAAGAGATAGTGAAAAACATGACTGGATAACTTAGCCTACTACTGCTAGTTCCTTAATAAGTGCTCCTTTTTCGAACCGCTCTAACACGAGTCTCTCTGCGGCATCTATTGAGGGTTTTCCGTTTAGTATCCATTCGGCAATAACCTCTCCAGTAACTGGAGCCATCATATAGCCGTGCCCGCTAAATCCTGTTGCTATATAGAGGTTCTCATAATCCTTTACTGGCCCGTATATTGGGTGATGATCTGGTGTTGTAATATAGTATCCCATCCAATATCTCATTATCCTAGTATTTCTCAGCCAAGGGAAGAATCTTACCAAAGGCTTAACTGCCTTGGGCATAAAGTCTATCCTCTGCGAATATAGTGAAAGCTCTGGTTCCTCATCAATATTCCGTGCTATCAAGAAACTCCCACTCTTCATCTGAACAATATATGGTACTCCAGGAGTATCCCAGTCTATAACCAAGGGCTTGAATGCTTCTCTATAGGCCTCAGTTAACATAGCATGTCGAGGCAAATTCTTCAACGGTACTTTTACCCCAAGAGGCTCAAGTAGTCTACGTGTTGAAGCCCCTGCAGCCACTACTATAGTCTCGGCTCTTATCTCACCCTTACTGGTTATCGCTCCATAGACGTGTTTATCGTCGTGCAATATTTCTTCAACACTTGTATGTAGGTATATTCTTACACCCTTCTTTCTAAGCAAGTTATAGAAAGCAAATATTGTGCTAAAGGGTGAGGACTTACCAGCAGTTGGGTCAAAGAGCACGCTTACTACGCCCTTAGTTTCTATTGGTGGAACTAGTTTCTTTAACTCATCTAATCCTATTATCCTAGTCGGGACTCCCAAGGAGTTATGAAGTTTTACGAGCCTCTCCATAGTTTTAGCGGTTTCCTCCCGTGAAGCCAGCCATACATATCCTCCCTGATTATAATATAACCCGTGTTTTCCTAGTTCTCCTTCTGCATATTTCTTCCATAATTCTATGCTATGCCTCATTAATACTACGTGTTCCCTAGAAGTAAATGATGCACGTATACCACTAGCACATCGTCCAGTTGAACCGGAGCCCAAGTAGCTTTTCTCAACTATTACTATATCATTTAC
>JALUDQ010000201.1 GCA_027043985.1 Desulfurococcales archaeon | reverse complement strand
AAGCCAGGCGATAAGGTTTTCGAAAAAGTCTATAACAAGGTGGTTGCAAGCAATATAGTCTCCCTTAAAGCAATGGAAGAAAAAGCCCGTAGCCTAGGATACAACACAATAATACTGACATCGAGAATACAGGGCGAGGCAAGGCACGTAGGTAGAGTATTAGCTGGAATAGCCTTAGAATCATATTATAACGGCTACCCCATTAAGCCCCCAGCAGTAATACTAGCTGGTGGAGAAACAACAGTTACAGTAGTAGGAGAAGGGAAAGGAGGGAGAAACCAAGAACTAGTACTAGGAGCGGTAGCAGACATTAATGGTTGTCACGGAGTAGTAATAGCTAGTATTGGAACCGATGGAATAGACGGTGTAACGGATGCAGCTGGAGCAATAGCAGACGCTCATACGCTCACAAGAGCTAAAGAGAAGAAACTCAACCCCTATGAATTCCTTGCAAGAAACGATAGCTACCACTTCTTCAAAGAACTAGGAGACCTAATAATAACCGGGCCAACGGGAACAAACGTTAACGACATCCAAATAATAGTAGTTGAGAAAACAAGTAAAAACTAGTCCTAAAATAAGGCTATACTCTTAGATAAGGAAAGGAGGAATCATAGGGGAAGACTACTGCCAAAGAAAAAACAAACTAGAGATCACAAAAAGCAAGCAAAGAATCTAAGGAAGATAACCGCTATAGTAATTGTCCTTTCAGTGGTTATCTTAGCGACCTATATCTACCTACGCTATTATACCCAACCTGAAACTGATAGCCTCTATAGACTATTAGAGAACAGTAAATGCAAGGTATTAATCCTAGACCCACTAGGCCAAGACTACCCTAATCCAGAACTAATAGGAGACCTCGTGAGAATGTTCTCTAATGCTGGTTGTACAATAACGGTTCTAGAGGGAGAAAGCTTTACGGTAAAACAAGTAGAACTCATGAGCTATTATAATATCATTATATTCCGCGGACATACTGGTTGGAGAAACAATGTAAGAATAATTAATGGTAAAAAAGAGATAACAACATATGTAGCCCTCTATACTGGTGAACTATTTTCAAAGGATAAGTACCCAGATCTATTGAGAGAAGGGTATGTTGGTGAGGGAATACCATTAACCCGGATTGGAGCTGAATCGAATAAAACCTATGAGGCTGTAACCCAGTATTACCTTGAAAAAGTATTAAAGAAGTTTCCAGAGAATACTACTATCATATTGTCAACTTGTTTCTCAACAATGACCGAGCACTTGGCAAAAGTATTCTTTGAGAAGGGTGCTGATCGTGTTATAGGTTGGTCTGAAAAAGTCACTATAACACACGCTGATAGAGCATTAAGACTACTAGTGGAAAAAGTTTTTGCGGACAATGAGACTTGGAGGGAAGCGGTAAATGAGATAAATAGAGAGCTGGGCCCGGATCCAGTATATAATTCAACGATCCAGTTGTTAGAGAGAAGGGATTGATAGTACGAATTCCTCGAACAGTACTCAACATTAGTAATGGATCTTATTTAGATTAGGTTTAAATATTACAACCATGGGATAATAATCAATTGTGGGAAAATGAGTTCCAGCGCTTCTGAGTTCACCTACATAGACAGACCAGAACTTCTACCAGTAAAGCCGGAAGAACGACATGTTGGTGCTCTAAGTTATACGTTAATGATCTTGTCTATGGCTATTACTACATCAATATTCTTCCTAGGATGGTTTGCCCAGATACTAGAGCTAAACCTAGTGCAGACCGTAGTAGCAGCGACTATAGGTAATACTGTTGTAGCCATAATAATGACTCTAAACGGATACGTTGGAGTCAAGTACGGTATACCGTTCCCAGTACAATTAAGATATACCTTCGGATACAAGGGCTCAATAATACCATTGCTAGTCCGAGTAATAGTATCAATCTTCTGGTACGGTGTAGACGGTTATATCGCGGCATGGGCTATAACAGAGATGGCAATGCTCATAGGCGGCGTACCTCCAGACGTAATAGTTGTTGAGGGCCTCAAGTACACGCCAATAACCTTCGTATTATACTTGCTATTCGTCTGGGCTGTTGGTATGAAGAAGATTAAGGGCATCAAGATACTAGATAGCATTGCTGGACCACTACTACTAATATTCTTCGCATGGTTCGTCTACTATCTAACAACAGTATTTCCAGGAAAACCGATACCAGTATGGGAAACCAAGGTTGGATGGCTTAGCAGCAACTTCTTCCTAGAAGTAGCTGTCCAGACAGCATGGTGGGGTACTATAGCGTTAAATGTCTCAGACATCTGTCGCTACAATAAGAGCTTGTCGTCTCTACCTATAGGCCACGTCTTCGGCTTAATTATACCACAAATCGTTGGAACATACCTAGGCTACATTGCTACAGTATTAACTGGTGGAGTTTACAGCCCAATAGACATTATAGCCAAGTATGCACCAATACCAGCTCTAGGATTCTTCGGCCTATTATTTGCAACACTAGCAACTGGTAGCACCAACGTTACTGGAGACGTACCAGCGGCAGCCAACGGTGTTATAAGACTAGTCTATGTCTCATGGGAGAAGGCTGTAAG
>JALUDQ010000200.1 GCA_027043985.1 Desulfurococcales archaeon | reverse complement strand
CAGTATTTCCTCATAGTCTAGTTTAACCCATCCACTATACTTTGATGCGATATTCACACCACCACTAGTTGTTATAACATAGTCTATGAACGTATCACCACCAGTAGTCCATAGACCCCATGATGGCGGGCCTAGTATTATCAGAGTCCTTACTGGAGTAACGTTTGCCTTCGCCAGAGTCTGGGTTACATTATCTATTATTGACTGAATATTATCTATTAGCTTCCTGGCCTTATCATCCACATTGAATATTGATGCCACCAACACTATATCTTGATATATATCGTAGGCGTTTCGTGCAGTACTAGACTTTAAGAAAACCACCTTTAAGCCAAGCTCCTTAAACTTATCAAGCATTTTTGCGTGAGGACTAACACTAGCTAACACTAGGTCTGGTTTAAGTTCTGCTATCTTCTCGAAATCTGGTGTCCAGTAACCACCCACTCGTTGGATCTTACCCTCCTTAACAAGCTCGTTCACTTCTGGCGGATAATTGCTATAGTCGTCGACTCCAACTACTTTATCGCCTAGTCCTAGAGCAAAGACTATTTCAGTAATACTTGGTGCGAGACACACTATTCTCTCTGGCGTCTGGTTAAACGTTATCAGTCTTCCAAGAGCATCATAGACTATCTTATAGACTAGAGTCTTAGTTACAGTCTTATTTACTATAGAAGTCACAGTCAATGTTACTGGTTTGGTAATTGTTGTAACACTAGTTGTGGGGCTTGTAATGGTTTTTTCATAAGTTGTAGTAGTAACTATTGTAGATACAAGTGTAGTAGTCGTAACGGTAGTTGTCGGAATAGTTGTAGTCTTCACTAGTGTTTGTGTTGATGTAGCTGTAACGGTCTTAGGGACTGTTACCGTTGTTGTTACGGGCTTCACAGTTCCTATTAGAACCACATAGCCTATTCCTATTCCTACTATCAATGCTATGATTATTCCAATGATATACTTATTATCCATATGGACACCCTATCCAGAAGGTAGAACAATACAATAAAAAACTATCGTTAAACAGCCTAGAATAACATACAAATCCATAAAATACTAAAAGTACAGAAGCACTATCTTAGACGAACAATACTGATAAAATGAAACGAATATAAAATAAAAAGTCTCTGTACATGAAAAATACAAGTGTTTAAGAAAAAATTTTTGTACTTCTAACACAAAGAAGCTTTTATACGGAGAAACGTTATACCTCCTCAAAAAAGTATACATATTCGAAGGGTAGAAGAACAATATGTCTTTAGGTCAAATGTATCTCTCAAGAAACGAGCTTATTGCAAGACTCGTTGGATATAGTTCAAGAGCAACCCCCATGTTCACTGGGTTATTGAAGATAATCTTGTCCGGTTATTCTAGTTCAAAATATAATCTGGGAATAATACGTGGAGCTATCGTCTATGCCGAGGGAAAACGTGGAGAAGTATCACTTTATGGTGGAAGCGCCCTACGTAGCCTCCTCGAAGAACTATCTAATCCTAGTGTAACGGGTAGAGTAGATTTCATAGAAATGATGAGATATGAAGTAGAGACAAAAATCTCAGGGAACCCGCTAATAGCCCTAGAACTCCCAGTATACTTTGGAGATCTTGTAACACTCATACCAGGCTATCAAACACTAGAAGAGCAACCACCAACACCCACAAAGATTATTGCACGCGAGGTCAAGAAGGGATTTGGCATTGTTAAGAAGATTCGTAAACGTTCTAAGAAGATCAAGGTAAAATTCATACGCAACCGTGGATTAGTTGACAAGTATAGCGAGTTTCTAAGCAACTACTACGAGCACTTAATAAGAAAGACCAAGCCATTAGGAATACTAACTGCAGCAACAGCCGTTGACCTATTGGAATTATTGAGCAAGTATGGTAAGCGAAAACAAGTAATCATTGCAAAGATAAGTACAAATGATGAAACTGTTAACTGCATGGCGCTTATAATAGATGATAGGATTGCTGGGATCTACTGTGATAACATGGGTATAACAATAACTAACCGTAAAGCAGTAGAATTCCTCGTACGACAGAAAACAGGATATACAGTTGAGCTAAGACAACTAGTATTCAACGACTTGTACCGCGAAACCAAGGAGAAGATCCTCTATGCTCTAGACGATCTCAAAGGCTATTATACTGGTCTATTAGAATTAGGGAAATCAAAAGTAAAATACTATATAATTATATCAAGTAAGCGTATAATAAGAATAGGCGGACACCTATATACTGGCAATGCAGAGGAAAAGATAAACAGAGTATTAGCTTTACATGTACTCCCATATATCCTCGCATCGGAGATCAGTACAATAAAAACTATCGATAGAGAGGAAGTAGATGCACCATGGTATAAGGTGGATGAGGAAGACTGGAAATATGCTACCAGTATGGCAAAACTCCTCATAGAGAACAATATCTAATATTATATAATTCATAAATATTTGATGTTTTGGTTAAAATGGTCTACAATAAGCTTATAAGCTATAGGGAAAGATTCAACTTATTCTCACTTCATTTACCACCAAAGATTTTTCTAAGTCTACCAAAGAGACCCTCAGCTCGCTCTTCCACTTCTTCTTCTACTTCCTCTCTTTTTATCAGACCTAAACTTGATAACACGTATTTGCTTTTAACGAGTGATACAACATAATCTATATTCTCCGATAACAGCTTCTTAAATAAGTCCACTAGTGCAGCACGCCCATACAATTCAATGTTTTCTGAATTTTCATCTACTTTAAACGCCGATATTATTGAACCATTATGTACTATTATATAATATAGCTTACCCGCTGTAGCTGTGCTAAGCTTTACTGGTTTATCGGTATTCTTTGATAAGTCAAGTGTTTTCTTGAACACAACGTCAACTTTATCTCGTCCATGACTTAATATGTTGGAGGTCTCAATTAGTGATAACAATAATTTATCAGTTTCTGATAATAGTGATTTACTATATTCTTCTATTTTATCACTTAATGGTAGCTTAGATAGTAATTCCTCCGGACTCGGAGTGATCTCCTTTACTTGCGGTGCACGTTCAACTTCAGTTTTCGGAACTGGACGTAACTCTTCAACAATGGGTCTTTCCTCAATTGATTTCTCGACAGCTGATCCAGCAGTCTCAGTAGCTACTTGGGCCACAGAGGTTCTCTCACTAGAGGGTAAGGCAACAATTACGGGGGGTTTCTCCTTGACATTTACTACGAGACCCTCCAGCACTTCCTCGTCTAATCCTATTTCTTCGAGTATCTTCTTTTTCTCAGACTCTGATTTCTCTACTGCTATTGTTTTTTCTTTAACCTCGGGTTCTGATTCTTTTAGAGACTTCTCTTCTACTTTCCTCGGTTGAGTCTCTCTTCTCACAGGTTGACTAGTCTCAGCAGGAGGTCTGGGTTTTTCGACTTCTTCTCTCCGTGTTTTCTCTATTGGTCTTCTTCTAGGTGGTGATGTCCATGTCGGCTGAGTTTCTTTTTTTCTCTGCAATTGGCGTAGTCTGAGCTCTATTCTATTAATGTATAGTTCGAGGCTTGTAGGCATTGATAACTTAGCATTTGGGTTAAACTCTAAGTCTAAGTTTACTCCCTCCTCATTTAATTCTATTATTTCAAGGAATCCCGTTCCCTCAATAATAGCATTAACTATAGTGTTTAAAGCTAACCCGCCATCAATACGTGTATGGCCTTCTACACCAGCTGCTACAATCCTACCCCGTAAAACCTCTATTACTATCTCTAATTCTCCTTTATCTGTTCTGAGTATACCTTGAATTCTACCCGTAAATGTTCTATCAATACTATTCTTCAACTCGTTTACCGTAGCCTCTTTATCTTCTGTTATTCGTATAAATTTTTTAGTAACACCCTTAGCTACGGGCCTCAATTTTCACCACTCCTATGTACAAGTACTCTCCGTCTTCTAGTACCTTATATCTACTATTACTAACTTAAAAGGTTAAGCAATTTAAATTATACTTTTAAGCAAGAAAATAATGTTTGAGTAATTTTGCTATAGAGAATTGTTTATCATTAATAAAAAGAAGCTCGTGTTTAATAATCTTGAATTAGTGTTATATGGCTGCTCTTAATCTCTCTCTCTGCTTCTTTATTTCGTTTCTAATCATTCCTAGCATTGCGCCGCGCTCAGCTACTACTGCGAGGACATTGTCGCCCATGGTGCCTACCATTATTATGCCGTTTGTATACTCTACACTTGTTATGTCGGTGTTTCCTAGGCCGAAGTCCTTGCCTAGTCTATCAGTTGCATTAACTATTTGCATTACTGCTACAGCTATGTCTTCGGGGTTAATGTCTCTTCTCGGGATGACGGCATCTAGTACTAGTCCATCACGTGATACTACTATTGCAGCTCTTACTCCTTCTACACGTGTTATTTCTCCTAGGATTCTTCTTGCTATCTCAGACATATATAATCACCCCGAGTTTACAATTCTTTGTTGTGTCACGTTATCTTATTATGTGCTTCTATATAAGTATTTCGCAAATAATCTTCATGGATAATACTTTCAAATATAGTGGCAATGTATTAAAATTGTACCTAACTTTTTCTGATAACCATTTAAAAATAGCGGGCCCTAATAATAGCAGTGGAAAAACCCTCCTATCTTTATAAGGTGACCCGAGTGGAGCACGAGGAACTATTTGAAGGTCTCGTTGACCGTACAAAAGAGTCTACAGAACTTACTGAGAGAGGAGTAGAGAAAAGCTCTAGAATAGACTTTGGGAGGGGAAGCAAAAGCGATATTTTGAAAAAACTATCTGAGCTATGTGGTAAAGACTCGAATTTTACAGGTATTGTGAGGGTTCATATAGCGGCTCCGACGAAGGCCTCTTTTATACTATATGTTCTTAAGGGAGGTATAGTTGGCATTGAGAGTATTGAGGATATCAAGACTTATCGTGGTGGAAATGCCTTAAAGAGGCTTGTTGATATATTGTCTTCTCCCTCTCTTGTAGGTGTTGTGGAGCTTATGAAGACTAGTGAAGTAGAGGTTACACTGAAACTGGATGTTGACCCAGAGAGTAGGCTTGATAGACCAGTTAAATATGAGGAAATAGCATTGTTTATCCCAATGGAGACTAAGATAACCTACGTCGAGAAGCCAGTAATCGAACTCGTAGGCGATGATATAGACATAGTTGTACCAGAGCCTATTAAGGCCAGCGTCGAGGAAACACACATACACGGTAGAGACGAGACAGCTGAGATTGGTAGAAGAATGGCTTTAACAAACAACGCGTTAATAGAGGGAGCAGAGAAAATCATAGAACTTGAATCAACGAATCTTGACAAGATACTCGAAGCCCTACGCATAATGAGCCAAAGTGATCACCCCAACGAGCCCTTACTAGCACGAATACAGTCTGGAGAAGAAACAGAATGCCATATCCTCTTCATTAATGGTTCACTAATAGGTGCGTGGTGTGATACCTTTGGTTTGGAAACATATGGTCATGACGCATTAGATAACTTGAAAGGATCAGATAATCTTAATGCTAGAATCTGTAAGATAAATTCATCAAAGCTAAAAGACTTGCTGAAGATAAACGTAGAGGTAGGTACACCATCATCTGGAAATAAGTAAGTGTTATTCCTTCCCAATTGTTATCTCAAATACGTCTCCGCCCCAGACGTCTCTTATTACTGGTGATTCTCCAATGAGTTCTCCTTTCTCGTCATATATTTTGAAGTAAGCATCCACGGGTTCCTTTAGTTTCGATGCATTCATTATTGC
The DNA here is from genome assembly GCA_027043985.1 of Desulfurococcales archaeon. Lineage (GTDB taxonomy): Archaea > Thermoproteota > Thermoprotei_A > Sulfolobales > WANQ01 > JALWGO01. The sequence goes on along the minus strand of JALUDQ010000200.1, from coordinate 3,419 downwards.
TTTGCCTTTCTCCACGGTTGCTTGTAGTAGTGGTTCACCACTCCATAATTCTACCTTGTATTTGTCGGGTAGCCCTCTTACCTCTATTGTATCGCTCTTCTTTGTTACAAGGTTTTCCCTTGGAATGATTTCTGCTTTTCCATCTGGTGTTATCCACCCCAATCTCACTACGGCGAAGACCTCATTGTTGAAGAAGCGGAATAGTATTTTATGGAGTCCGTGTACTAGTTCAACTATATCACTATGATATACTGTTGGTGGTTGCTCCTTCCAAGCATCTATGAGTAGGGTATCGTCTATCCATAGCCTACCACCGTCATCTACTTCTATGTAGAACCGGTATAGCCCTGTTTTCTCAACTCTTAGGTAGCCCGTCCATTCTACTGCAAACTTATCGGCTGGGACATTTGGTGCTGGTTTATCCCACCAGACAAAGTTTATTTGTGGATCGATTCTCTCATAGAGTTTTTCTAGGCTTGAGAAGTCTTCGGGTATAGAGTCTCCCTTCCACGTATAGTATTTTCCGTGTAAGCCGTTGACTAGGCCTTGCTCTAATCTGACTACGAGTACGCGGGCCAATATACTATTACCTCCAGGATATCCTAGATTCTTAGTAGTATACTTTGTCCTTAACTGGTATAATAAGGACTAAGCCCCTACAACTAGTCAATGATTACTCTTTGTCTACGAAGACTCCTTTCTCAGCTAGCTCGCCTAATCTCTCCAATATGGTCTTTATCATTGAGCCAAGTGTTTTCTTGTTATCGTAGTTTTCTAGTATTTTTTCTAATTCTTCTCTCGGCTTCTCTCTTAATTCTCTAGCATATTTAATCATTAATGGCATTGCTCTAACAATATTATCAACTATAGTTATATTGGCTTTCTGAGCAGTTCTCGAGAATGGGTTTAAGTCCACCGTAACAACAGTCTTACCCATTCTTCTCAACGCTTCAGTTCTATCCCCATCCTCTAGGGGAACAAATACTACGTCTGCAACAAGTATTCCGCGGGGACTAACTCTTCTACGCTCACTATGTAGTTCGGGTATGGTTGCCGATGCATCTTCTCCCACACCCAGGACTTCTCTAGCACCATGCTCGTATAGGATTTGTGCTATCTTTTCCTCTCTCTCCCTCGTCCTATAGAATAAGTTGACCTCTATCTTAGCACCAGTAAGTTCTGAAAACTCAACTATCTCTCTGGGTACTAGAACAGCTGTATTACCGTTAACAGATATAACTGGGTGTTTAGCGAGGAGAAAAGCAGCAACTCCGGCTTTAACGGCTTCTTCCGCTGGAGGCCATGTGCGTTCACCTATAATATAGTCGAAACATTCTCCTCTACCATGTGCTATGAGACCTTGAGGTACGACTACGCCCTTCTTCATACCCTCTACTATTCGTTCACGTAGTAGAAGAGACCAATATCTCGGGTGATCTCTCGGGATCTTTACCTCTACCACTGCTTAGCCACCACTTGTTATAGTGGGATAGGGTTACGTTAAACCTATACTATCCCGGATTTTATAATATTTACCTAGGGCTTACAGTATCTATGAATTCTTAAATACTAGTAAGGTTCATTAAACAACTCTCCATAAGATTACATGGTGGTAGTAATACCCGATAATCGTTCACGTAGGGTCATCTTGGTAGCCCACTGCTTGTTAAACCAGAATAGTATTGTTTGGGGTTTAGCTCGGAGGCCAGCTATAGTGAAAGAGCTCGTAGACCTATTACACGAGTATAGAGTAGGCATAATACAGTTACCATGCCCCGAAATCCTTCACTCTGGTCTCCGTAGATGGTGGCAGGTTAAAGAACAATATGATACCCCAGGGTTTAGAGAAAATGCTAGAAGTCTCATAGCACCAATCATAGACTACTTACTAGAGTACAAGCGGAACAACTTCAACATAATTGGAATAATAGGCGTAAGTGGTAGCCCCTCATGCGGAGTACACTACACAAGCAGTAGTATGGAATGGCTCGGAGATCCCCGGAAAGCAGGGGAGTCTAAACGTGTAGAGGGAAGAGGAGTCTTCATGGAAATATTACTGGAGGAACTAGAGAGCCATGACATCAAGCTACCACTACTATTAGAATACGACTACGAGAAGTCTGAAGAAAGCCTCAAGAAAATTAGAGAAGCACTAGTAGAATACTTGCAGAATAACGTTTCCACTTAATTCAATTATCCGGAAGAGATATTCGGAAGGCTTCAATGCTTTACCTCTTTACTTATCTTGCTGAAGAACCGTCTTTGATCAAACGCTAGCATTCTTAAGCCAATGTATAGTCTCCAATCCCTAATGAGGACTGGTTTTCCCTCAATTAATGCCTCATTAAACACCATGTCCCCGACATGATTAAGAATCACTATGTCTACTGGAAACCTTATTATTGATGAAAGCCTCTTGCCAAGCTCCTCAGCATAACCGTAGTCATCTAGAAGATCAGATGGATCACGCAAGTACACCGCTACATCAACATCACGAGCATAGGATCTCTTAATAAAACTACCAAAGACTAGGGCAACAACTATACGTTTCTCCCTTGCCAGCTCCCGCGATAATATGCCCAAAACCTTCTCTCTCAGCTCTTCTGTAACCCTTCTAGGCTTTTTACCTTTCACTAATGAGCTTTCTAATATCATCTATGGCCCTCCTAATACTTTCTATACCATTATTTTGTGCTTCCCTTATTATACGTATATCATCTACTTCCCAATATCTATGTACTAATATGTTTCTTAGACGGGCAAGTCTTACAAGTTTTTCACCAGTATTGCGGTCTATAATTCCCTCTCTCATAAGGAACAGTATTGCATCACTATAGCCAGTAATAGGGTAATCCATACTGGCACCTAGCTTAGTAGCAATTACTGCAAGAGCTTCAACGATCTGTATTATAGCGTATCTCAATGCGAATTTATCACTAGGACTTAGAGCTTCCATTCTTACTTTATCCTTTATAACCTCTAATGCTTCTTCTATCTCGCTTATCAGTCTCCTAATAACATCCCTGGTAGTATCATCAAGTTTTATTCCCAATTCTAAACCCATACACTAATACTTACGTATAAATTGGAACTAGAATCTTAATTTAATTTATTCCTTTAAAACATATAATCTAAAAGTCGAGAAATCTTGAGCTAGTATTAATCTTTCACTATATGGGTTTTGAATATAGTTTCCACTTTGTACGTGTTATCGCTTGTTTTTGCTACTAGATTGTATTTCCACGCTGTGTTATTCACTATTATTTTGTATAGTTGTCTTACTGGTGTATATCCGAGGCTTAGTTTAATGTACATCCATGCGTTATCATGGTTTTCTAATACGTCTTCCGGTATGGTTATTATAAGGTTGCTAGTATGATTGGACATTAATATGTCTCTTATACCCCATATCATTATAT
>JALUDQ010000199.1 GCA_027043985.1 Desulfurococcales archaeon | reverse complement strand
TAGAGAGAATATACCAGCTGAGAATGCTCGTGAATCCTTTAGAATTCTAGTAGACTTATTACCCAAGACTTATAATGACTTATTTGAGTCAATAGCTTCTATGAAGATATTTACTGGTAACGAGTTCGACGATATAGTTGACTATGTAACCATAGCGGTTGAGAAGGGATTATTTGAATCACTACTAAAAGACCTCCTCGTAGAAGCTCGTAGGAAGAATATAAGTATGTTCTGGATTACAAGTAATCCCAACAGCAATTATATAGGTAGAATAAACCCGATATTGTCTTGGATAAACGATACCGTTATCCTATCATATATTTGGAGAAACCTTGAAAGAGCTGCATTGGATATAAACCATATAGTTGAAGAACGCATAATGAAGACCTGGGTTAGCACCCTAAACAAGTTATTTAAAAAATATGCTGAACAACCACCAGGCTATCTCCCAAGATCAAATGAGTTAATCTTGGAACACGAAATAGGTGATGCTGGGCTATGGTATGCTAAGTTTGCCCGTCAAGGCCCAATAATACAAGTACTCTATCCGAGAAGCTATGAAAGGAATAGGATAGAGGATGGATTAAGGGAGTTATATACTACTAGTGATAAGAGAACAGGTTATCCGAGGCCGTTAGTCTTAATTAAAAAGGCTTGTAGGATAAGTGAGGAAGTTGCCCGTGGCTTAGGAGATTCTCTCCTACGTAGGACTGAGAACCAGTTGTTAAGGATGATTCTTAATAGACCAAATGATTTCTTCAGTGATGTATTCTAAGGGAAACCATAATTAACTACAAGTATGTTTTACTAGGATTGGAGGCAGTCTATGAGCCTATCTGATAGTGAGCGAGAACGTTATGATAGACAGCTCCGAGTTTGGGGTGAAGAAGCCCAGCTTAAGTTGAAGAAAGCTAAAGTCCTCATAGTGGGAGTAGGTGGTCTGGGTTCACCAGTTGCGATTTACCTAACGGCTGCTGGTGTTGGTAAGCTTGTTCTCGTTGATGACGGGGTATTGGAGCTTAGTAATATGAATAGACAAATACTATACACTACCGAGGACTTAGGTAAACCGAAAGTCTACGTAGCGGCTGAGCGCTTAAGAAAACTTAATCCTAACGTAGAAATAGAGGCTATCAAGGCGCGACTAGATGAAGAACTTGCTTATAAGCTCGTGAAGGATGTAGACGTTGTAGTTGATGCTCTAGATAATTGGGAAACAAGGCTAATACTAAACAAGGCTTGCGTTGAGAATCGGAAACCACTAGTACATGCTGGTGTTGAGGGGTGGTATGGTCAGCTAATGACGGTTATCCCAGGTAAAACCCCCTGTTTAAACTGTATAATGCCCGCTCCACCCCCGCCTAGGGAAACGCCTCTCCCCATAGTTCCCACGACACCTGGCTTGTTGGGAGTACTTGAGGCTAATGAGGTAATAAAACTAATAATTGAGGGAAGGTCTAGTTTTGAGGGACGAATGCTAGTATACGATGGGCTTAGAGGAGAGTTTTCAACAATAGAATTGAAACGTAACCCCAACTGTCCTGTATGCAGCAAGCTGGGCTAATAGCGGAAAAGTCTCGCCTGCCCACCAATATATGGGTCTAGACTCCTAATCTTTTTATCAACTATTTCTAATGCTTTTAGTAGAGCCCCTATATTCTCCCCTCTACCCAACTCAGCCTCCACTATGAGCGAATATGTTTTAGAGTTAACTAGACCCTCATCGAGGAGTATAGATGCTAGATACACCGGATCACTTATACCGTAGGGTATCCTCCCCGCATAGAGTGCTAACACTCTAAGCATCTCTAATAGAGCGGAAAATAGGAGTCGTGACGCCTCCCTTTTATCTCCATCCTCTAGTTTCCGTAAACCTTTTTCACGCAGGCTCCAAGCCTTATTATAAAGCCTTAAAATATCTGCATAACTACGTTTACCCATATAAGCAGAGCACCCAGTTAAACCAATACACGCGAGGTTAAATGATTTGACACAAGACTACGTATTAGTGATAGGAGACTGGGATGCCGATGGAGTAGTATCAGCTGCAATAATATACTATCTCCAGGAAAAGCAGGGTAAATACCCAGTAGCAGAACGTCTACCAGTAGAATTAATGCCCAGTGGTCCTAGAGGATTAAAGGAAAAATTATCAAATATTGAGAAGTCTCCTAGAGTACTAGTCATACTTGATATCCCGTATATAAGGGGGCTTGACGAAGAACTCAAAAAGTTTAAGGAAAAACATGGCTCAACTATAGTCTACGTAGACCATCACTTATCAACTATATATAACTCAAAGAAGCTCGGCAAAATAGTAAACGACTTAGTAGTAGGTTACTCGCCAACAGTAATACTAACCTATAATATCGCGAAGAGCTTGAACGTCAAGTTAACACCCCGTCTAGAAGCCTTTGTAAAAGCCGTTGGATTAATGGAAAAAGGTGCCAGGATACCACAGGGACTTAAGGGGATGATAAAGCTTGCCTCAAGCCTCTCTAAAGCATTAACGGTTACACGTGACCCAGAGCTATGGAGAAAATTCGTCTACTGGCTGGCATCTCCACTAGCAATCCCACA